>DNFG01000115.1 GCA_003487005.1 Bryobacterales bacterium | reverse complement strand
CTCCGGCGCCCAACCCACTTGCGAAACCGCCGGCGTCGTCAACACCCGAACCCCCCTCCGGCGCCCAACCCACTTGCGAAACCGCCGGCGTCGTCAACACCATCACCGCCATCGTCGCCGCCTGGCAGACCTCCCTCGCCTACCGCATTCTTACCGGCGCTGGCGAGGTCGAACCCCGCATCTCCACCTTCGACGTCTGGACCGGACAGACCCGACAGATCGCCATGCCCCCGCGCGACCCCAACTGCCCCGCCTGCGCCCACCGCTCCTGCCGCCATCTCTCCGGTGAGGGCCGCCCCCCCATCTCCCTCTGCGGCCGCAACGCCGTCCAGATCCACGACCGCCATCGCCCCGTCGACCTCCCCGCCCTCGCCCAGTCCCTCGCCCCCCTCGGCCAGGTCAAGGAAAATGGCTTCGCCCTCCGCTTCATCAACCCGCCCTACGAACTCACCGTCTTCCCCGACGGCCGCGCCATCATCAAAGGCACCACCGACCCCGCCCTCGCCCGCAGCCTCTATTCCCGCTACATCGGCAACTAAACCAAGCTAGACTCAAAAAAGACCCACCGTGGGCGGTTAGCTCAGTTGGTTAGAGCGCCTGCCTTACAAGCAGGAGGTCGCAGGTTCGAGACCCGCACCGCCCACCACCCTTCACTCCCAGTTCAAAATCCGCAGAGCATTCTCCCGGTACAGGCTCCGCAACACCGGCTCGCTCAGTTCCAGCCCATAATACGGCCACCAGATCCGGCCCGGCATATACTCGTCACCGGTCTCCATCAGCCGCCACCAGCCGTGATACATCCCCGCATCCCGGCCCATGTCCGTTCCGAACAGCACCCGGTCCTTGTACTTCTCCAGAAACCGCTTCATCGTCCGTGGCTGTCTGCCCATCTCGTAGTCGCGGGCCGAAACGTCGAGATACATGTTCGGAAACCGGTCCAGCATCGCGCCCAGCGCCGCGGTGTCATGGCCCTGGTTGCTGAAGTGGCAGAAGATGAACTTCGTGCCCGGATTGCGCGCCAGCATCCCTTCGCGCATCGCCAGGAGTTCGTCAAATGGCGGCACATCCTTGTCCGCCAGGTTGTAGGTTTGAAAATCGGGCGTCCGTTCCTGCTTTGCATCGAGAGGCTTCCAGCACGACGGATGATCCGCGATGTGGATGTTGACCGGCATGTTCAACTCGCCGCAGCGCTTCCAGAAGGCGTCCAGCCGCGGATCATCGAAGCGAAGCCGCCGCGCCCGGGGCAGGGCATTGCGCTCGTTCGACTCCACCCCCCAACCCTTGTCCGTCAACTCGCCCACTCCGCGCGCCCCCTTCTTGTAAGCCCGCTCCAGTTCCGCAATCGTCCGCGCAGTGAAATCCGGCGCGTCCGGGTTCGATCCGTCGATCGAGTACCACACCTGAAACCGCTTCGGATACGACCCCAAAAACAGCTCCGCCTGCCAGTCAAACTCCGCCCCGTGCGCGTTCGTGAACACCACCGACAGCTCCACGTTGTTCTCGTCCATCGTCTTCACCCACGCATCGACATCCGCCCGCGTTTTGATGCGGCTCATCGAGGAGTGGGTATGCGCGTCGATCACCGGGAATCGCGCGCGCGTCACCCGCGTCTCCGGCACCACCAGCGACGATGCCGGCGTGTAATCCTTCACCAGCACCGCGTCCATCGGGCCCGCCTTCACCGGCACCCCGAACTTGGTCACCGGCTTCGCCGCCGCCGGCTGTGCCGGCTGTTGAGCCTGCCACGCGAAAACAACCCCAAGCGCGCTCGTCATCAGCAGAACCCAGGTCAACTTCTTCAACATCGTTCCACCTCCTCGTGGGTAGCCGTTTCACTCTCCCAGCCCGCGCGCGCTACTTCGCTTCGAGCACCAACCGGCCCCGAGGCCGCTTCACCACCAGCACCCCTTCACCGCTGGCGGTCACCGTGCCGCCCGGCATCGAGTACACCGCGCCGGGCCGCGCATCCACAATCCAACATTCTGCCTCGCTCTCCAGTTCCAACTCTACCCGGCTCAACGGCCGGGCATCGTGGGCGAACACGGCCACGCTGCCACCCACACGCAACGCCACGATCCCGTCGCCGTTCTTGATCATCTGGACGGATGCACCGCCCGCCCCCGGCAGCAGCACATTCAGGAACCGGTGCGAGGTCCCGCCCGCCCCTGGCTCCGGCTCCACCTCCACCCGCCAAAGCCCCAGTGGCTTCGGTCCACCGGCGCCCTTGCCCGCGTCCGGCGTCAGATTCGTTCCGTTGAATCCCGTCGTCTGATCGCCATCCGCCTCCACATAGCCAGCGAAATTCGGCCCACCGATCTTCAATGCCCGGCTCGGCTCCGGTAGCAGCACCCGCTGTGTCAGAACACTCCCTTCACCGCGAATCGTCACCTCGCGGTCGCGTGTCTCCAGAATCCCGTCTTCCGGACCCGCGCCGGTCAACAGTTGCTCTGTCGCGGTCTCCGGCTTCGCAATCGCGTGCAGCAGAAATTTCGGAGTGAACCCCGGCAGCGTCGTCTCCACGCGATCAAAGACCACAAACGCCGGCGCCTCCCGCAGATACAGGAACTGCCGCGTCACCATCGACACCTTCGCCGCCGCACCCGGTTCGGCATACCGCGTCGAATTGTAGGACGCCGTGATATCCACCGCGATGTAGTCGCCTCGCCCGGCCACACTCTCGAATGCCGTGATCTCCGCCCTCTCCAGCCGTGGCCCCGCCTCCAGCGACCGCCGGAAGTCATCGAGACTGACGCAATCAAACCCCGTCGGCCGGATCACCCGCTGGCCGCCCGACAAAGCCGTCCACGGTGACGAAGGCTGCGCCAGCAGCGCCCGCGATCTCTCCCCAGGACTCAGCACCAACAAACTGTTGGACGCCACCGTCTGAATCGCGTAGCCCAGCCGGTAGGCCCCCGTGTAGGACGAAGCCCCGTAAACCCCCGTCAACGGCGCCAGCAGGCCGCGCTGCTGGATGCTGAAATGTCCGTTGTTGTAGTGATCATGATGCGCCAGCAGGTCGCCCGCCTTGAAGGTGGCAAACAGTTCGTCCGCGTCGCCCCAGACCCCCCGGAAGAACGCCACGCCCAGCGACCGCCGCCCGAACAGCATCGCCTGCGGCAGGCTCTTCCTCAAGATCAACTCCGGCCGTGAATCGCTTCCCGCCCCTGCCGGCGGCGCCGGTTCGTACGCCAGTGCGGCATACCAGTGGATTGGACGCTTCCCGTAAGGGGCCGGCGATCGCGAACGCAAAAACCGGGCTCCGGCCGCCAGTGCCGGATCCCGCGACAGCCGCGCGAAATAGTCCGCACTCGCCTCCCACATCCCCGTTTCCCCAAGCCGGAGCGACCCAGCCGAATCCCCAAATGGCTCGAAAATGCCGTTCGGCCCGTACTGATATAGCGTCCAGAGCCCGATTTTGCGCATAATTGAGCGCACATTCAGCCCGGCCAGCGCCTCCTGCCCGGTCGCCGTCAGATAACAGTCGGCCGCCACCGCGTAGGGCAACGCCCGGTTGTAGATCCAGTAACTCGGCCCCTCCGGCCAACCCTCGGAGAAATCCAGCGCACGCAGGGCTTCGATGTAGTGCGCCGTCGCCCGGCCCCGCTGTGCCGCCTCGCCATCCAGCGCCACCGCCGCCACCATCGCGCCGTTCGCCGCCTGATTGCGCCCGTGCCACAGCGCCATCCCGGTGTCGTCCAACTGAGCCAGTTCCGTGGACAACCGCTCGCCAATCCGCGCCGCCACCCGCTCCCGCCGGCCCCCGGCCAACTCGGGATGATGATACAGCCAGTCCCACGCCAGCGCGAACGACCAGATATTCGAATAGCTGCCCGACCCGCTCTCCGTGATCTTCGCCTCGTCCAGCAACCGCACCGCCGTTCGCGCGTGCCGGTCGTCGCCGCTCACGATCCAGCACGCCGCCGCCATCGCCGGATGGCCGGCCGTTTCGCACGCAACCAAAGCCTGATCGAAAGTTGAGCGAAAGAAGGCGTCCGTCCGGTACAGCCCCCGGACCTGCTCCACCGAACGCCCCGCCCCAAACACCAGCCGTGGATGTCCCGCCGCCACCTCCGGCGCCGCCACGGGCGGCGTGTGCGGCGCCCTCTGCGCAGTGGCAACCCCCACCAGGCAGACGAGCCAGACAGTGTAGCGAATCGAGAGAGTCATCACTTCGCTCTCCTTCTGGGTCAGTACGACACCGAAACCGTCCGGCACCGCGTCAAACCCGGAGCCTCGGCCCTGTACACCGCCTCACCCTCCCTGAAATCCGCCGGACGCAGCACCTGCCGGTGGGCTTTCTCCCCGGCCGCCGTCTCATAGCGGTACTCCACCGTCACCGGCCCCTTCAGCGCGCCCGCCTCCGCCACCCGGAATCGAAGCGTGTTTGTACCCGCAAAGAGCGGCGGAATCGACATAATTCCGTTCTCAAAGTGCAGTTGTAGAGCGAGTCCATTCAATCCCGCTGGCCCGGCGCCCCCCGGCACCCGGACCCGCAACTGGAACCGGTACACCCCGTGAATGCTGACTTGTTTGCCGTTGAACCGGGGCCGCCCCAACTCGACCGAGTGCGTTCCCGCCCCCGTGCGCAAAATCTCCCACTCCGACCATTCATCCGGCTCCGCCGCGTTGCGCGGCTTCGGCGCGAATGTCCGGATCGCCACCTCCGTGCCTGCCCCCACCAGGTCTGCAGATAGCGTCCCATCCACCAGGATAAAGGGCGAACGAATATCGAAAACCGCCTCGCCGCCCTCGCCCGCCCGCGCGGGCCGCAAATAGGGCGCCTCCGCCGAATGGCGCAACGTCCCGCCTGGCACAAGCCCGTCCAGGTAAGCCGGATCGCTCAGCTTCGGCCGGTAATCGATCACCCCCGACGCCTGCCCGATCGTCCGTCCCCCCGCCACCTCCTCCGGATACCCCTCCGCCGCCGGCACCTGGCTCAGATACTGCTGGATCCGCCCATAATTCGGGTCGTTCTTCGGCCAATTGCCCCCATGCGACTGCTCTGTTACGCGATAGAACCGCCCGCTCGGCAGAAACGGCCACTCGCGCTTCGTCCGCTCGCCCGCTGGAATGTAGAACTTGCGCGCCTCATTGTCCCAGCGCCGCACGATCGTCATCCCCCGCAGCAGCGTGAACCCCATCTCGTGAAAACGGGTCCCCATCGTGTACGCGGTGTCGCCAAAGACATTCTCGATCGGCGCCCCCGCCGCCCGCCACGCGGCCTCGCTCTCGAAGTAGGCTGCTTCCAGCAGCAGCGCCCGGTCCCACTCCTTCCCCGCGATCTCGAAAAAGGGCCCGGAACGGTGCTTAAATGCGCGATTCTGCTCGAATTTACCCCTCAATTCCGCCCAACCCAGCACCCGCGCGTCGGGCGCATCGCGCTCGATCAGATAGTATCCATAACGCGGATCGAACGCAGCATCCCGGCCATCCAGCCGCAAACTGTACATCGTGTGATACCCGCCGTCCTCGTGCTGGGTGATGACCCGCGTCGCCGCCTTCACGTCGCGCTTGTACTCCTTCCACGCCGCCTCCGCAATCCGGCTTGATGTATCGCAAAACCCCCAACCATAGACGAACAACTGCTTGTGCGCGTCCAACACCGGCCGCTCCTGCCCATAGGGGCCCTCGAACGACTGAATCATCCCGCCAACGGCCATCTTTGAAAACAGCCTCAGCCACTCGAAAAATGCCTTCCCTTGCGCCGTTTCGCTCGCTTTTTCGAGCCCCGAAATGCGGACAACATCCGCCGTCCACTCGCTCAACCGCGTCGCCCGCGGCCACGCGTCGTTGCTGAGGACCACCCCTTCCACGGGCTGGCTTTGCGCCAGCAATCCAGTCCCCGCGCCAGCCAGCAGCGCCGCCATCAGCCATTTCGCGATCGTCGCCTGCCGCATTTGCGTTGTCCTCCAGCCAAGCTCTGACTTCGTTCACTTCTCCGGTGCCGCCACCACCATCCTGTGGACATGCCAGCGGTGCAACTGGAATGCTTGATATAGAGGCTCGGTTCCATAGCGCACGTCCGGCGTGTAGTGAAAACTCCAGCTTTCGTTGCGCAGAATCAGCGGAATTTGCACTTCGCGTGGCGTCTCCGCCGCCATCCGGACCACGCTCGTCAACTCCTTCGCGCCTGTCCATTCCCGCTGCTTCTGCTCCTCCAACCGCTCCGCTTCCGTGATCCACGGCGAATCGGCATGCACCCGCGCCCGGTACCAGTGCCCTTTGTCGAAGGGATCCAGCCCTTGCGCCAGTTTGACCCAGATCGTTGCCTCCTCCCCCGGTTCAAGCACACCATTTCCGTTGCCTTTGCCTTCGGTTACCGTCCGCTGCTCCGTGAAGCCCCCACCCTGATTGCCCTTCTGGCGAAACACCGGGAATGTGTGCGTCCGTCCATCCAGAATCTCCACCGCCAGCGGCGCCTGCATCCCTTCCGGCGCGATCAGCACCTCGAGATTCGCTGTCGTCCCCACCATCCGGACCCGGATCCGCGCCATCGCGAAATCCCCCGCCGCCGCCGTGAATTGCGCCTTCAGTTCTTTCGACAGATCCACCACGCCGCCCGGCGCGATTTCGGCAATTGTCGCGTTTCTCTGTACAAAGTTCACCGTTGGATAGTCACTCTCCAGAGTCACTCGAAGGTCCTTCAACGCCTCCGTCCGCGGATTGTGGACCCGGACCGGCAACCCCACCTCCACCCCCGGCAGCACCCGCAGCACGTCGCCCCGGCCCACCGGCAACAGCACCGGCGCCTGCACGCCCGCACCCGGTCCCGTGATGCTCACCTGACACCCCGCCCCGTCCACCGTGAACTTCAGGCGCCCATCCGCGCCCGCCTGCAAATGGAACTGGCGCGCCGGACCGCCTTCCAGAGGCGCGGCTTGCACGGTGTACCCGGCCCCCGCCCGGTACAGCGCTGGTGTCGTCACGGCCACCTCGCGACCCGCCACCGGCGGCCCATCCGGCGCCCACCGCCGCGTTTCGACCCGTAATCCCGTCTCCGAAACATCCGAAACCACCGTGTAGCCCGCTCCGCCGCCCCGCGCCTCGAATCCCCAGCCCCAAACCGCGAACCGCTCGTGCGCATTCGCGTGATGAAACCGGCCCGGCCTCGTGTCCAGCGCTGGATTCGCGAAAGCCCGCTGGTGAAATGCAAACGTCTCCCCAATCGATGTCGCCCAGTGCCGGTGATACTCGTCCTGCCGGAACTCGAAATCCACCGCCTCGTTCCGCGCGTACGCCAGGCGCGTCTCCTCGTGGTACTGGCTGATGTAGTCCCCGCTCGCGCGGATCAGCCTCACCATCGAGTGCGTGTGGTTCGGGACATGATCTTTCGGCCGCCACAACACCCGCCGGCCCTTCTCCCCCGCATAAAATTCCGGCCCCGGATTGAACGCCGACGCGCTCCCGATCAGATCCGGATACCGCGCGCTCAGGTAGAGGCTCATGTACCCGCCCATGCTCAATCCGGACGTAGCCCGGTGCCGCCGCCCGGTCAGCGTGCGTAGAGTGCTATCAATATGGGCCGTCAACTCGCGGAAATACGCCCCGAAATCGTAATCACCCCCCTCC
>DNFG01000170.1:3199-3390 GCA_003487005.1 Bryobacterales bacterium | reverse complement strand
CCCCCGTCGCCCGGCACCCGGGAGCCGCCGGCAATGGCACTGTGCACACAAACGTCGACCCTACCCCCTCCTCGCTCTCCACCGTCAGCCGCCCTCCCATCGCCTCCACGATCTGCCGCGCAATCGCCAACCCCAACCCCGTCCCCCCGTAGCGCCGCCTCGTGGACCCGTCCGCCTGCCGGAACGGCTCG
>DNFG01000170.1:0-2915 GCA_003487005.1 Bryobacterales bacterium | reverse complement strand
CCGTCCGCCTGCCGGAACGGCTCGAAGATTAGCTCCTGTACCTCCCTTGGAATCCCGATCCCCGTATCTCTCACCTCAAGTCGCACCCCTTCTTCCATCGCCGCCTCCCATTGCGCCCGCAATACCACCTCCCCTTCCCCCGTGAACTTCACCGCGTTCACCGCCAGATTGTGCAATACCTGCCGCAACCGGCTTCCATCCCCACTCACCAGTTCCGGCAACCGCGCGTCCACATCCGTCACAATCACCAACCCACTCGCCTCCGCCCGCGGCGACACCACCGCCGCCGTCTCCTCCAGCAGATCCCGGATCCGGAAAATCCCCTCCTCCAGCCGCAAGTTGCCCGCTTCAATCGAGGAAATGTCCAGAATGTCGTTGATCAAATCCAACAGGAATCCCGCCGAGTGTTCAATCGTCGCCACACACTCCTGTTGCTCCCGCGGCAGATTGCTCTCCCCCAACACCTGAGCCATCGCCAGAACCCCATTCAATGGCGTCCGCAACTCGTGACTCACATTCGCCAGAAATCGCGTCTTTAACCTCGACGCCTCCAGCGCCTCGTCCCGCGCCCTCTGCACTTCATCCATCGCCTGCTTCCGGTCCGTGATCTCCGTCATCGTCCCCTGAATCAACACCACCCGCCCCTCGCTGTCCCGTACCACCCGCGCATTCTCCAACACGGTGATCACCTGCCCGTCCTTCCGGTACAGGTCGATCTCCACATTCCGGATTTCTCCCTCTTCCTCCAGCCTTCGCAGGATCTCTCCCCGCAAACCCGGCCTCACGTAGAATTCCGCCGCCCGGCAGTTCCGCTTCAGCGCCTCTTCACTCTCCCACCCGAGCATCCGTACCAGCGCGGGGTTCGCCGCCACCACCGTCCCGTCCGGCCGTGTCTCATACAAGCCGTCCGGAACATGGTTGAACAGCCGCGCGTACCTCTCCTCACTCGCTCGCAGCGCCTCTTGCCCCGGATTGAACCATTTCCGCAATCTTGACCTGATTGTCTGCAACATGTCGCCGCGCCTGCTCGACACTACCTCATCCCTCCTATCGGCTCCTCCCCCTCGGACGGATAGCCCGCATACGTGATTCTTTATACTGAAAGTGTCCCCCGCCCCAGCATCCATGAGCAGCCAGTCCCGGGTCCTCCCCCATCCCGCCGCCCTCCGCCGCCTCGGCCTCTCGCCCGGCATGCTCACCCTCCTTCTCCTCAGCGCCGCCCACTTCTTCATCGACCTCTACTCCGGCGCCCTCGCCGTGCTCCAACCCCTCCTCATCGACAAACTCCGCCTCTCCCTCACCCAGGCCGGCCTGCTCGGCGGCCTCCTCGTCTTCTCCTCCTCCGTCACCCAACCCCTCTACGGATACCTCTCCGACCGCTGGCGCTCCCGCCTCTTCTCCGCCCTCTCCCCCGCCATCGCCGGCATCTTCATTTCCGCCCTCGGCTACGCCCCCTCGTACGCCTGGGCTCTCGCCCTCGTCTTCCTCGGCGGCGCCGGCGTCAGCGCCTTCCACCCCCAGGGCTCCGCCTGGGCCACCGCCGGTCTCGAACGCCACCGCGCCCGCTGGATGGCCGTCTTCATCTCGACCGGCACCCTCGGCCTCGCCCTCTCCCCCTTCATCTACTCCCGCATCGTCGCCTCCGGCGGCCTCGAATCCGCCCTCTGGGCCGCCATCCCCGGCTTCCTCGTCTCCGCTCTCCTCCTCACCCTCATGCCCGTCCCCGATCACCCCCTCGGCGCCGGCGCTCCCGCCTTCGACTGGGCTCCCCTCCGCGCCGTTCGCCGCCCCCTCACCATCCTCTTCCTCGGCGTCTTCCTCCGCTCCGCCGTCCAGATCACCTACACCCAGTTCCTCGCCCTCTACCTCAACAAGGAACGCGGCTTCCCCCTCTCCCAGGCCGCCCTTGTCCTCACTCTCTACCTCACCGCCGGCGCTCTCGGCGGCTTCATCGGCGGCAACCTCTCCGAACGCTTCGGCGCCCGCCGCGTCATCCTCGCTTCCTTCCTCTATTCCACCCCCTTCATGTCTTACTTCTTCTTCATTGACCAGGGCCCCTGGGGCATCGCCTCCCTCGCCCTCGGCGGCCTCATCCTCCTCTTCACCATCCCCGTCAACGTCGTCGTCGCCCAGGAACTCGCCCCCAAACAGGCCGGCACCGTCTCCGCCCTCATGATGGGCTTCGCCTGGGGCACCTCCGGCATGCTCTTCATCCCCCTCACCGGTTGGGTCGCCGACCACTCCTCCCTCCACTTCGCCCTCTCCCTCCTCCTCGTCTTCCCCCCCATCGGCTACTGGATCAGCCGTTCCCTCCCCCGCGAGGCCCACCGGTGAAACCCGCCGTCTGCCTCCTCTCCGGCGGCCTCGACTCCGCCACCACCCTCGCCTGCGCCCGCCGCGATGGCTTCGCCCCCTTCGCCCTCTCATTTGACTACGGCCAGCGCCACCGCATCGAACTCGAAGCCGCCGCCCGCGTCGCCCGCGCCCTCGGCGCTCACGCCCACCGCACCGCCGTCATCGACCTCCGCGTCTTCGGCGGTTCCGCCCTCACCGCCGACATTAACGTCCCCAAAGGCCGCCAAACCGCCGAAATGGCCGCCGAAATCCCCATTACGTACGTCCCCGCGCGCAACACCATCTTCCTCTCCTTCGCCCTCGCCTGGGCCGAAGTCCTCGGCTCTTCCGACATCTACCTCGGCGTCAATGCCGTCGATTACTCCGGCTACCCCGATTGCCGCCCCGATTTCATCGCCGCCTTCGAGCACCTCGCCGCCCTCGCCACCAAAGCCGGCGTCGAAGGCCACCTCCCCCTCAGAATCCACACTCCGCTCATCACCCTCGCCAAATCCGAAATCATCACCCTCGGCCTCTCCCTCGGCGTCGATTTCGCCCTCACCCACTCCTGCTACGACCCC
>DNFG01000491.1:696-10058 GCA_003487005.1 Bryobacterales bacterium | reverse complement strand
CTCTGCCGCGGCGAGTTTCGCTCCGCGGTCCTGCCGGAACTCCTCCCGCAAGCGCAATCCGAAACCGCCGTCGTCGGTGTCGCCGAATGTCAGGGCCACCCCACGGTCCGCGCTCACGTCGATCACGACATCGATCAGCGCAGCTTCGGCAGCGGACCGGAACGTGAAGCTCTCCCGGATACTGCCGAGAATGCCGGATCTTGCACTCTGCATATGCAACAGTGCTTCCAGGCTCGAACCGCTGACCGTCGGGACTCCGTGCAAAACGAGCCACGACGTCTTCTCGCGTCCCTGCTCACGCCAGAAGTCCTCACCGTTGATATCTCCGTGCCCAAACCAGATGCCCCGATGCCAGGCATGGTCTTCGGAATCTCCCGGCATGGGGCTCACCGGGTAGCCACGTGACAATATCACGCCCGCCGGCGTACGGAGCGGATGCAGAAAGGGCTTGTCCCACTTTGTGTGGTAGTGAAATGTTGTATAAGGCTGCCCGTTCGCTCGCACATCGGCCTGATCGTCGCCGACGCGAATTGCCAGATCCGCCGGTGCTTCCGCGCCCATTGGTTCCGGCGTCGACTCACAGCCGAACAGCCAAACCGCCATCATGGCGGCGATTCCAGGGATGAAAAATCGCTTGTTCACTCGCTGGCCTCCCGCAGGAAAACTTCATTCGCAAGCGTACGCCGCGCGTGCCGAACTTGGTAGTTTACTAACGTTCCCGAGGGTCCCGGAACGTGGTTTTAGCGGAAGGCTGCCCGATCGAGCGTCTGCGGAGTCTCTATCAGACGCTGCACCCAATGGAAACGCACCGGTGGCCGGGGTGCCTTCGATGTCCAATGCGCAATCATCGCGTAGATCCCGATCCGCATGTTCTCGCGTTTGCCCGCAACCCGCACCCGGTCTCCGATCGGACTGTAAGTCCGCCCGTCCCGGCTCGCGGATGCCGTGAAGACATCATTCCGCAAGTCCAGCCGCAGAATCACCGGCGGTGCGCCTGGAAAGTCGCTGATTCTCTGGTCCTCATCGTGGGACCGTTCAAACGTGAGCGTGCTGGCATGGAAGTGGCGGCGCGACAAGCGCAAGGCGCCGCTACTTCCGGTTCCCCGGATCACCAGTCCGGCCGCGCTGCCCGAAGCTGGCAGAAAATCCACCAACGCCGCCAGACTCCAGTCGCCTTCGGGGGCTGGCCTCGTGAAGTACCAGTTGCAGCCTAGCGCAGAGGGCGCGAAACTCACCTCCAGTGCACCTCCGTCCAGTTGTGCGCTGGTATCCGCGTCGCAATCGGTATCCGCACGCCAGGCCGGGAAATCGCCGGCGCTGAACGGCCCGTCTGGCCGGTTGTGAAATGCCGGTCCCGCCCGGAATCCTTCGAACGACGCCACAGCGGAAGGTCCGTCCGAGCGGCCGTTGAACGCATAGATCGCCGCCCGCTGCGAACCCGGCAGCCCCTGTACCTCCACCGGTGGCGCAAACCGGGTCCAGTCAAACCCATCCGCGCTCAGGAACGCATCGTATCGCGAACCACTCCGGCGCAGCGACAGCCACCTCGGCTGCCCGAACTGTCCCAGTTTGTCGGCCAGGAAGTGACTCTGGCCCTGATTCGGAATTGCATTCACTTCAAAGCTCTGCTCCAGCATGGCCCGGTCCTTGAAGTGTTGCCCGAACCTGACAAAGTGATCGGGATCGCCAAACGCCATCACCCCCGCTTGTTGCGTCGCGCGCTCTGGTACGAAGGCCAGTTTCACCGACACCTCTTCCCCCGATTCCAACTCGGGGCCGATTCGAACGGCGTCCGCCGCCACATCCATAGGCTTGCCTCGCAAATCGCCCCGTTGCGTCTGGATCACAACAGCCAAGGGCGATGGCCCCCCGTCCCCTTTCTGCGAGGGTGCCCAGTGCATCCCTAGCCAGACGGCCGCGGCCAGCAGCGCCAATGCCGCAGCACCCTGCCACCAGCCGAAGCGACGAGTTCCATCCGCACTCGGCTCGCGGATATTCTCGGGTTCGGCCGGACGCTCTGGTGAGGTCTCCTCCGTGGCCCGGTAGCGGAACCGTGGAATGTAGGATCGCCGCGGCAGGCTGATCACCACCGGCTCCGCCACGCCATCCCCGTCAAAGTACTCTTCCAGCTTGCTCCTCACCTGGCTCGCGAGCTTCCGCACCGAGGCGTCATCCAGCGGATTGAAGTCCTCATGCCGGTGCAGTACTTGTTCTGCAATCTCGTATTGGTCGATCTCCGTCCGGCCTTCCAGCGCCGCCTGCCCCGCAAACTGAAGAAATGCGCTCATCCGCCGCGACCCGGCAAACGCCTCACTGTCGATGACGCGCTGCAATGCCGAACGGAACGCTTCCGCATCCTGCACGCTGAACCCAGGCGCCATTGCCGGCGCCTCGCCCGTAGCCGATGTCTGCTCGCGTTTGTTCATCATCCTCTGCTTCGAGGGCGGCCAATCCCTAGGGCCGCATGGGGAAAAGGGGACGCATCCAGCCCCCGGCAAGCACAGCTTATCACCCCACCCGCTACTGCACAATGGTACGGACGCGACGCTGTCTTTCGCGGTTTCGAGAACCTGCCTCCCACCCGATCTACCCAAGAACGTTCCTCAATACCCAGGAACGATCTGGTACTTCTAGCGCCCCCCGCACCCCGGTGTACACTGGCCCAACTTGGTCAGTAGGGGCCCCGGGTTCTCGGAGGGACAACAACCAGCCCTATCCAGGCTCGACCCTCGTCCGGCTCCGCCGGCATGGGCAATTCCGGTGATGGAGGTATACGTGATCACCCGTCAGCTCAGTCATCTTCAACGCATTCCCCGCCGCCGGCGCCCTTTCGAGCCGTCACCTGTCAATCGCCCCTACCCTGTCAGTACCCAAGTCTCAAGGAGATCAGAGATGAAAACGCGAATCTTGGCAAGCGTGCTGGTTCTTGGCGGTCTGGCTCTCGCCAGCCTGTCCACTGCCAGCGCCCAGGTCATTACATCCACCATCTACGGCAGCGTCACCGATCCCAGCGGCGCTGGCATTCCCGGCGCGAAGGTTACCGTCAACAGCACTCGCACCGGTGCCAGCGCGACCGCCACCACCGACCCTTCAGGAGAGTTCACTCTCTCCTCCCTCCAGGCCGGTGCCTATAGTGTCCAGATCGACGCCGAAGGCTTTAAGTCCGTCCGTCAGGCCGCCGTCGAACTCGCCTCCGGCGCCCGCACCCGCCTCGCCTTCACGCTCGAACTCGGTACCGTCGCCACCGCCATCGAGGTCTCCGGCGCCGCTCCCCTCATCAACTCCATCAACGCCGAGCAGCGCACTAACCTCGACACCGCCCAGGTCCGCGAACTGCCCACGCAGCGACGCAGTTGGCTCGGCCTCCTCAACCTCGACACCGGCGTCACCACCACCGGCGGACGCGTCGCCATGAACGGTCTCCCCCCGTCTTCGTTCCGAATCACCGTCGATGGCACCGACGCCTCCTCGGATAGTGAACAGCCCTCCGTCACCATGTCCGGCAATTTCAATTTCATCCAGGGCGTCAGCCTCGAAGCCGTTGAGGAGCTGAACGTCGCCAAGGGTATCGCCTCGGCAGAGATCGCCAATACGATGTCGGGCAACGTCAATGTCAACACCAAGCGTGGCACCAACGAAGTCCACGGCAGCCTCTTCTACCTCAACGACGTAGAAAATACCAACGCGCGGAACCAGTTCCTTTCTGCCCGTCCCCCCGTCGTCTACAACCAGTTCGGTGGTTCTCTCGGCGGCCCTGTCATTCGCAACAAGTTCTTCCTTTTCGGCGTCTATGAAGGCTACCAGCTCCGCGGGTTCCAGCAACTGAACGGCAACGTTCCCACCCCCGAATTCCGCGCCCAGGCCTCTGCCGCCGTGCCCGCCTACAGCCAGTTGTTCGACCTGTACCCGGTACCCACCAACCCATACGCCCCGGGCGCCGTCACTGGCTTCTTCCAGGGCGCTGGATCCGAGATCGCCCGCGACAACCACGCTGTCGTCCGTGGCGACTACCACTTGGGCAACAGCACCATCCTCAGCGCCCGCTATACCCGCGGCCGGCCCTTTCGCCAGATCCCTCGTGTCGTCCTCGCCAACTTCCGCGACTGGGACGGCAAAACCGAGGTCGGCAGTTTCAATGTCACCCACTCCCGCGCCACCTGGGTGTCGGAAACCCGATTCGGCTTCAATTACAATTTCAGCCGCCGCATCGATAACATCTACACCCTCGGCGTTGCCGGCGTTGGTGGTGCGATTGGCTTCTCCACCGATGGTGAGGATATCCTCCGCGACGGCAGCAACTGGACCCTCGAACAGGTCTTCGGCAAGACGATCGGACGCCACTCCCTTCGCTTCGGCGGCATCTACGGCCGCCTTCGGGTTACTCGTGAGAACATCGAAACGCCCTCCGTCCGCTACGCCAACATCAACGACTTCCTCGCCAATCGCCCCAACTTCGTCCAGGTTACCTTCGGCGTCGACAATTTCGCCATCCTCGCCGCCAACTACGGCTTCTTCATTCAGGATGACTTCCGTGTCAACCGCCGCCTCATGCTGAACCTCGGTGTCCGTTACGACTACTACACCGTGCCCCGCGAGCGCGATGGCCGCTTCTTCAATCGCGACGCACCCTTCGGCGCCGGACCCTTCCGCGACCCCGAGAGCATCTACCTCCCCGACCGCAACAACATCTCCCCCCGCATCGGCTTCGCTTATACCGCCGACTCCGAGGGAAAGACGGTCCTGCGGGGCGGCTTTGGCATGTTCCACAGCCCCTTACCCATCTTCGGATCCTCCATTGATAACGTTCAGAACGCCGCGGATGAACCCTTCCGGAGCCAATTCTCCGCCGCCGACGTCGCCCAATTCGGCGATGTCCTCCGTTACCCCGTGGTCAATAGCCAGGTTCTCCCGCTCGTCAAGGGTCAGCCTGGCCTTGGCGGTGGCACCGTTGTCGATCCCGGCCTCCGCAACCCCTTCAGCTACCAGTGGACTCTTGGAATCCAGCGCCAACTTGCCCGCAATCTCGTCCTGGAAACCTCCTACGTCGGCAATCGCGGACTGAATGGCATGATGGTCCGTCAGTGGAACCGGCCCGATCGCGTCACCGGCATCCGCCCCAACCCCAATCTGACCACCTTCCGCTATCGCGATTCCGGCGAGTCCAGTAACTATCACTCCTGGCAAACCTCCCTCCGCAAGCGCTTCTCCCACGGTTTCACCGCCAATCTGAACTACACCTGGGCTCGCCTCATGTCCTACACTGGCGACGCCGACCTCCTGCTGCCCTCCACCGTGCAGGACATCGATAACGTCCGCGCCGACTACGGCCCCGCCAACCTCGACGTCCGGCATCGCATGGTCGTCGACTTCCTTTATGAACTCCCCTTCGCTCGCCTCTCCGCCGCTAACAACAGCCGCGCCGGGGCGCTGCTCCTTCGAGGCTGGCAGGTCAACGGCGTCATGACCGCCCAGTCCGGTAGCCCGCTCAACCTCAGTCAACCCACCGGCTACGAAAGTAGCCGCCCCGATTACCTCGGCACTGAGGTCTACACCGGCACCGGCCGCGCCAACCTCCAATACTTCAACCGCTCCGCATTCGCCAACGTTCCACTCAACCCGGTCAGCACGCTGCCCGTCCGGCCTGGAAGTGTCGGCCGCAATGCCCTCTACGGCCCCGGCTGGTTCGACCTCGGCGCTACGCTCGCCAAGAGCCTCGAATTCACTGAGTCCCTCCGCCTCCAACTCCGGGTCGAAATGTTCAACGCCTTCAACCAGACCTACTTCTCTGGCATCCAGGGCAATATCAACCAGGCTAACTTCGGGCGCTTCACCAGCACCCGTGGCGCCCGCGTCGTCCAATTGGGCGCTCGCCTGACCTTCTGACACAGTCGTCGAGGCGGATCTCCCTCGCGGGTTCCGCCTCCCCTCCGAATCCATGTACATCTGCAAAGTCACATCCATCGGCCGGAGTCTTCCTGCCGCCGGCTCTCTCGCCGGACCTCTTTCCCTCCTGGTCTTCACCCTCGCCGCCAGCCACGAATTGGGCGGCTTCCAGCAATCCGCCTCCCTCACCATTCCCCAGGCCTCCATCAAACACGTCGTCGTTCACCACCAGCCCGGCCGCTTCTGCGGCTGGCCTGCCAACAATGGCGTCTGGATCTGGGGCGACGAAATCCTGACTGGCTTCGTCTACGGCTATTTCAAAGCAGATGAGCAGTCTCACTCCATCGACCGTTCCCGGCCCCAGGCCAGCGTGCTCGCCAGGAGCCTCGATGGCGGTGAGACGTGGACCATCGAGGATCCCGATCACTTCGTCCTCGACGGTGCTCAGCCCACCCCCAGCCCCGGAGACATCCAGTTCGGCCACCCCGATTTCGCCATGCGCGTCGGCAATCACACCCTGATCGGCAACCACGACGAAGATGGGCAGTTCTTCCTCTCTTACGACCGCGGCAAACGCTGGCAAGGCCCCTTCCTCTTCCCCTCTTTCGGTTTGCCCATGACTTCCCGCACCAGCTACATCGTCGAAGGACCCACTTCCTGCCTCATCCTCCTCTCCGCCAAACAACCCGGCGTCCAGGGGGCCAACTACCAGGACCGGGCCTTCGCCGTGCGCACAACCGATGCCGGTAAGTCCTATCGGAAACTCGGCTGGCTCGCCGGCGACTCCACTGACGCAAGATCTGTCATGCCGGACACCGTGAAGCTGTCCGAAGGCCGCTATTTGACCGCTCTGCGCAGAAAGACTGCCACGCCGTCCGGAATTCGCAACTGGATCGACATCTACGGCTCCGATGACGGCGGCGCCACGTGGGCATTCCGCAGCTCTCCGGTCCAAGGCCTCGAGCACAATGGCAATCCCCCCAGCCTCTGTCGCCTCAAAGACGGCCGCTTGGCCCTCGCCTATGGTGACCGGACCCCACCCTACAGCATCAAAGCAACAATCAGCGCCGACGAGGGGCGGACCTGGAGCCCTCCCCTCGTGCTCCGTGACGACGGCAGAAACTGGGATATCGGCTATACCCGAACCGTTCAGCGCCGGGACGGCAAACTCGTCACCATTTACTACTTCACAACCGAAAAACTCCCGGAAATGCACATCGCCGCCACCATTTGGGAAGCCCCCGATCCCGTCCCATCAGCCAGCCGCCCCTAGCTCCGCAACAATGGACCATTCCGTTCGGACTGGGTCCCGGGAGCCGCCACTCGGCGCCCCCCCGCTTCACTCCCCGGCGCAAAGACCACCACTGACCGCATGCGCCCGCTCAGCCCTCCGCATTCTGCGCAGCCGACTGATACCGCTTATAGTATTTGCCGTAATAGCCGTAATAATAGTAGCTGTCCGCGTGGTGCTTCTTCACCTGGTTCAACACCAGTCCCAGGACGTTCGCCCGGAGGTGGCTCAACGTCGTCAGCGCCGCCGCCACCGCCTTCCGGCTGGTCTCTCCCGCTCGCGTCACCACGATCACCCCGTCCGCCGAACTCGCCATCTGCAGCGACTCTGCAAACCCCAACAGCGGCGGCGCGTCCAGAATCACCAGATCGTAACCCCGCGCCATCTCTTCCATCACCGGACCCAGCAACTGTCCGATCATGTCCGCTGCCCGCCGCGACGGCGGGCCTGCCGTGATGATCTCCAGATACTCGTTGTTCGCCGGCCGGACTAACACGTCCCGCCACCCCGTCTCCCCGTTCAGCACGTTCGACAGTCCCGCCCCCAGTGGAATCCCAAACAGCTTGTGCTGCGACGGCCGCCGCAGATCGCAGTCGATCAGCAAGGTCCGCTTCCGTTGCTCCGCATGTGCGAACGCCAGATGCCCCGCCGTCGTCGACTTGCCCTCGCTCGCCGTCGCCGACGTCATCAGTAATGTCCTCAGCCGGCGGTCGAAGTCCGTCAGCAGCACGGAACTCCGGATCGTCCTCACCGCCTCTTCGTAGGTCGAAAACTGCCGGTCCTTCGGCCGCGCGGAGGGATCCTCCACGTGCGTCTCTCCCGCCGTGAGCAACTTCGCGGGCAGCATTAACTCCCGCGTGTTCTTCACCGAAGGCAGCGTCCCGATAATGTGCGTCTTCAACGTCCGCGACACCTGCTCCGGATCGCGAATCGTGTTGTCCAGCGTGTCCACCAGAATCGCCGCCCCCACGGCCAGCAGGCTCGAAAACAAAAACGCCAGCAGCAGATTCAGTGTCAGCTTCGGAAACACCGGCTTCCACGCCGGCCGTGCCGCATCCGCGATCCGCACCATGTTGTTCTGGAAGCCTGCGTTGATCCCCGCCTCGCGAATCTTCCGGACCAGTTCGTCGTACAGATTCTTGTCCGCTTCCGCCTCGCGTTTGGCCCGCTGGTACTCAAAACTCCGGAAATTCAGCGTGTCGTACTCCGCCTTCGTCTCGTTCACACTCCGTTCCAGCATCTTCTCCCGCGCCTGCGCCTGTTCATACTCCACCTGCATCCGCCGGATCGCGTTGTCGCGCGTGGCGTCCACCTGCGACTGAATCTCGCGCAACTGGGCCTGCGCCTTCCTGAACTCGGGATGGTTCACCCCAAAGTGCGCCTTCACCTCCGCAAACCGCTCCGCCGCCTCGTTCTGCCGCTCCAGCAACCTCCGGATCGCCTCGCCCTGCCCCGATACCTGCGCGGATTCCAACGACCCCGATCGCGTCTGCTCATACCCCGCCTCCGCCGCCACCCGCTCCGCCTGCGCCCGTGTGTACTCTGTGTTCAACTGCAATAACCGCGCCGAAAGAATGTTCGTCTTCTCTTCCGGGTTGATCACGTTTAACTCCCGCTCCATCTGCGCCAACCGCCCCGATGAGTCCTCCATCTTCACCCGCAATTCCTCAATCTGCCGCTCCATGAACCGCGATAGCGACTGCGACGATCGGATTCGGATGTTGTACGTGTGCTCAATGTAGGACTGCGCCACCTGATTCGCCACATCCGCTGCCAGTTGCGGATCCGGAGACCGGTATGACACCTGCAATAAATACGTGTTCGGAGGCCGCGCCACCTTCAGATTCCGCAAAACGATCGGAGCATCCTGCGCCCGCGCCTGATCCCCCTCCTTCGCCAGTTGCTGCTCACTCTCCAGTAACCTGAATCGCTGCGCCACCGGCCTCACCACGGAATCCGACTGTAACAGCCTGATCTGTGACGCCAGAAACGACTCCGCATCCAGCGCCGAAGGCACGTTCGCCTGCGACTCCTGCCCCACAATCCCTTTCGCCTCCTGACGGTCCACGTACAACGTCGCCGTCGACTCGTACACCGGCGTCAAACGCAGGCTGATCACTGCCGTCGCGATCAGTACCACCAGAATAAACGCCCCGATCTTCCACATCTCCTCATCGATTCTCGATAC
>DNFG01000491.1:0-371 GCA_003487005.1 Bryobacterales bacterium | reverse complement strand
CGCCGGCCCGAACGGACCCTGCTGGTACGCCCCCATCGGCGTCAACTGCTGCGCCGGAACCGGCCGCCCAGGCAGTTCAAACGGCGGCTCTCTTCGGCTGTCAGACATGTGCCTCCCCCCGGCCCCATCCCGGATGCGCCGGAATTTCGCACTGAGAATCAATAAGTGGCATGAAACCGCTTCGGAACCCCCGGGCGCCCCGCTCTCGTCGCCGCCCCCGGGAGACTCCTCTCCAACACATTCATAGTAGCCCCTCTAACCCATCACCGCACACTCTCCCCGCCCGCCTGCCCACTCCGCCGCAGTGATATATAATCGCAGCGGAGTCCTACCACCCATGAACCCCACCCGCCGCTCTTTCCTCGCCACCG
>DNFG01000426.1 GCA_003487005.1 Bryobacterales bacterium | reverse complement strand
GCTGGTGGCGTTGAGCGAGGAATTGCCGGCCCCCCGCCAATTCCTCGCTCAACGCCACCAGCGGCGTCGACGGCTTCTGCAGCGTGTACCGCAACAACTCCGACAACTCCGTCACCGCGTCCTGCGCCCGCCCCGGATCCTCCGCGATCAATGCCCGGATCGAGTTCAACGCATTAAACAGAAAATGCGGGTTCAATTGCGCCCGTAGCGTGTCCAGTTGCGCCGTCCGCGCCGCCGCCTCCGCCGCCCGCACCCGCTCAAAGATCTTCACCCCCAGATAGAGCGCCAGCCAGAGCGCCACCACCGCGCTCCATGTCACCACCCCCACCACGAAATACCGGAACGACGTCTGCTCGAACGGCATCCCCCCGATCCACACAATCTCCGCCCACACCGCCAGCGAAATCAGAGTCCCCGTCAGCGCCGACGCTCCGCCCAGCCTCGTTCCCAGATACCACGCCGCCGGCTTCCGCGACAGCCACCCGCTGCGCTTCAGGTGCCAGCGCAGCAGGTGGGTCGCCAGCAGCCCCGTGGCCGCCATCGCCAGGTTCAGAGCCAGTGCCCGTGGCGTTGCGCTCCCGGAGAGCAGGGAAACCCCCGACTGCGCGCCAAACCAGAGACCCCAGCCCAATACCTGGCAAATCCAGTACGCCATCAGCGCGAAACCCCCAGAAACTCGTCCATCAGCGCGTGCATCCGCTCCGGATCATCGTACATCACGAAGTGCCGCGCCTCCGTCATCGGCTCGACGCTCACTCCCTTCAGTCCCGCGAATTGCGCCCGGTACGTCTCCACCGCCGCCGCCGGCATCCCCTTCAGCGCTGCGAACACCAGCGTCTTCTGCCCGATCTTTGCCATCTCTTCCCGCAGATCCGTCGTCATCAGATCGAACATCGCCTCCGCCACCGTCGCCGCGTCCGATTCCACCCCCCACTGCGCCACCCGCGCCCGGTCTTCCTCCCGCGTCAGCCAGAATCCCAGAACCGGGTTCGCCCTGTTGTACGCCGCCCAGCCCTCCCCCTTCTGCGCCAGCGTCATCGACTTCATCGACTCCGCGTACGACCGCGCCGACTCCGCCGTCGCCCCCGGCTGATACACCGCCGTCAGAAACGGCAGCGAATCCACAATCACCAGCGGCCCCGGCAATTCCGGGTGCTTCGCCGCGATCGAAAGCGCCAGAAACCCGCCCAGCGAATGTCCCACGATCACCGGTTTCGCCAACTTCTTCTCACGAATGTAGGCCGCCACCGCTTCCCGCTGCTGCGCCAGGAAGTTCGCCCGGTCCGCCAGCGGCGTTGCCCCCGCGAAGCCCCCCAGCGTCAGCACATGCATCTCGTAACGGCCCTTCAGATGCCCAACCGTCGCGTCCCAGACCGTCCCGTGCGACGAAAGCCCCGGAATCAGGATCATCGCCGGCTTCCCCGGCGCCGGATGAACCTCCACCTCGAACGGTGCGGCCAGCAGTGCAAGCAACATCAGTGTGTTCATGTGTCCAGTCTCCCGCCCCCCGCCTTTTGCATCCGTCGAAACATGACCGGCGGCGCAATCTGGAGGATGAACGGCGCCCCCGCCTGTAAAAATCCCGCCTGGGGGCTTGAAAATTGACTAAATGGTCTTCATTATGAAGAAATCTCCATGTCTAAGCTGACTCCATACCTCTGCTGTCGCGATGCCGGAAAGGCTCTCGACTTCTACCGCAACGCCTTCGCCGCCGTCGAACTCTACCGCCTCCCCGATCCCTCCGGGCGTGTCTGCCACGCCGAAATGGAGATCGGTGGCGCCCTCTTCTACCTCGCCGATGAGTTCCCTGACTACGGCTGCGTCAGCCCCATTGGCCAGAACGGCTCCGCCGTCACGCTCTGCCTGGAAGTCCCCAACGTCGACGAGACCGTCACCCACGCCCAGGCCGCCGGGGCTCAGGTCGTCCGCCCCCCCGCCGACGAATTCTACGGCCACCGCTCCGCCACCCTCCTCGACCCCTTTGGCCACCGCTGGATGGTCTCCACCGAAGTCGAGAAACTGGCCCCGGACGAAATCAGGAAGCGCTTCGAGGCAATGTGCTCCGCACCGGAGGGCTCCTGAAACGGCGGGAGGCCGGCACGCCGGCCGGCCTCCCACCTTTAGATCGGACGGCTCTCACAATGCCGCGCTGACGATCTCCCTCGCCTCCGTCAGGATCTGATCCAGGTGCTCCTGGCCCACGAACGACTCCGCGTACAACTTGTAGATGTTTTCCGTTCCCGACGGGCGCGCCGCGAACCACCCGTTGTGCGTCGTCACCTTCAACCCCCCGATCGCCGCCTTGTTCCCCGGCGCTTTCGTCAGCTTCGCCTCGATCGGATCCCCCGCCATCCGCGAAGCCGCTACGCTCTCCGGTGATAATTTCCCCAGCTTCGCCTTCTGCTCCGGCGTCGCCGGCGTGTCGATCCGCGTGTAGTGGCTCTCCCCGAACTCTGCCGTGATCTCCTCGTAATGCTCCCCGGGTTCTTTGCCCGTCACCGCTGCGATCTCCGCCGCCAGCAGACCCAGGATCAGGCCGTCCTTGTCCGTGCACCACACCTGCCCGTTCCGCCTCAGGAAACACGCCCCCGCGCTCTCCTCGCCCCCAAAGCAGAACGACCCGTCAAACAGCCCCGGCGCGAACCACTTGAACCCGACCGGCGTCTCGCAAAGCCGCCGCCCCAGCGACTCCACCACCCGGTCGATCAGCCCGCTCGAAACCAGCGTCTTCCCCACGAACGACTTCCGGCTCCACTCCGGCCGGTGCGTCAGCAGATACCGGATCGCCACCGCCAGGTACGCGTTCGGATTCAACAACCCCGCCGAAGGCGTCACAATGCCATGCCGGTCCGCGTCCGGATCATTGCCGAACGCCAGGTCAAACCGGTCCTTGAGCCCCACCAGTGATGCCATCGCAAACGGCGACGAGCAGTCCATCCGGATCTTCCCGTCGTGGTCCAGCGTCATGAACCCGAACCGCCCGTCCACCTGATCGTTCACCACCGTCAGGTTCAGCCGGTACCGCTCCGCCAGCGGCGCCCAGTAATGCACCGCCGCCCCGCCCAGCGGGTCAATCCCGATCCGGAGCCCCGACCGCGAGATCGCGTCGATATTGATCACGTTCGGCAGATCGTCTATGTACGGCCTCAGAAAGTCTGTAGGATGCGTCGTCGAGGCCCGCAGCGCCTGCTCGTAGGACACCCGCTTCACCCCGCCCTCGCGCAGCAACTCGTTCGCCCGGTTCTGGATCCACCCCGTCACCTCCGTCTCCGCCGGCCCCCCGTGCGGCGGATTGTACTTGATCCCTCCATCGGCCGGCGGATTGTGCGACGGCGTCAGGATCAACCCGTCCGCCGACCCGTCGTGATACGCGTTGTACGCCAGAATCGCCCGCGAAATCACCGGTGTCGGCGTGTACCCGCCGCCCTGCTGGATGAGCGTCTCCACCCCGTTCGCCGCCAGCACCTCCAGCACCGTCCTCTGCGCCGCCGCCGACAACGCATGCGTGTCCATCCCCACGAAAATCGGCCCCCCGATCCCCTGCGCCTTCCGGTAATCACAGACCGCCTGCGTCACCGCCAGAATGTGCGCCTCCGTGAAAGTCCCGTCCAGCGCCGTCCCCCGGTGCCCCGACGTCCCGAACGACACAGCCTGCAAGGGATTCCCCGGGTCCGGTCGAAGCTCGTAATACGCCCGTTCCAGGGCCGCCACGTCTATCAGGGATTCCGTCGGAGCAGGTTGACCGGCAAGCGGGTGGAGACTCATAGCGTCCATCTTACGGGACTCCACCACGGCTTGGCATCCTGCCAGCCCTGATATACAATTCGGACAGTTCGATCTGAATTCGTCTGGAGGCCCTCGAATGACTGCAACCCGGCGCGATTTCGTGACCGCCGCCGCCGCGGGTTCCCTGATCCCCGGCCAGGCGCCCCTGCTGCCCACCGTCCGCTTCGGCGGCCAGGATGTCACCCGCCTGATCCTCGGCACCAACCCGATGTTCGGCTACTCCCACGTCTCCATGAACCTCGACCTCGCCATGCGCGAATGGATGACCCACGACCGCCGCGTCGAGACCGTCCTCCGCGCCGAACGCGCCGGCATCAATACCTGGCAACTCCACTACCACAACGACACCATGGCCATGGTCGACGCCCTCCGCGAACAGGGATCGAAAATCCGGATGTTCCTCCTCAGCGACTTCGAACTCCACAAGGACTTCTCCCTGATTCCCGCCACTGCCAAACGCGGCTTCATCGGCATGGCCCACCACGGCAACCGGACCGACGAGGCCTTCCGCGAACGCAAAATGGACCGCGTCCGCGAGTTCGTCCTCCGCGTCCGCGACACCGGCGTCATGGCCGGCGTCTCCGCCCACAACCCCGAAGCCCTCGACTACATCGAAAGCGCGGGGTGGCCCGTGGACTACTACATGACCTGCTTCTACCGGGTCTCGCGGACCGTCGAAGAGACCCGCGCGGCCCTCGGCGGCGAAGCCCCTCTCGGCGAAGCCTTCCTCGAAGGCGACCCCGACCGGATGACCCGCTTCGTCCGGCTCACCAAACGGCCGTGCCTCGGTTTCAAGGTCCTCGGGGCAGGGCATCGCGCCCGGCGACGGGAGCACATCGAAACGGCGTTCCGCTACGCGTTTTCGCGCATGAAACCCAGCGACGCCGTGATTGTCGGGATGTTTCCCCGCTACCGCGACGAGGTGGGCGAAAACGTCGAGGTGGCGCGGGCGGTGCTTTAGGCCTTCTCGGCCATCAGTTTGCTGACCAGAGCCCGGACGTTCTTCTCCTCGTTGGCGAAGAAGGAGGCGTCTTCGCCGCCCTTCTGGTCGCGGATCATGCCTTTGCGATCGACAAAAACAAGCTGGGGCATCAGGAGGCGGTTCATGTAGGAGACCTGCATGAACTTGCGGGCGTCGGTGTCGGGGTACACGCCGATGGGGAAGGTGGAGGCGTGGTTTTTGGCGAAATCGTTGAGTTGGGCGCCGGCGCCGGGGTTGATGGCGAGGCCCATGGCCTGGAACCCGCGCGGGCCCAGTTCGGTCTGAAGCCGGCTCAACAGTTTGGCGGCCTGCATGCACGACGGGCAGGTGGTGAGCAGGAACTCGACAATGACCACTTTTCCCTTGTAGGCGCTCAGCCGGATCTGCTGGCCCCGGTGGGAGGTGAAGCGCAGTTCCGGAGCAGGGCGGGGCCCGGGCGTGGACTGAGCGAGGGCGGCGGCAGGCAGCAGGGCGAGCAGGTCGCGGCGGTTCAACATGGTCAGGCTGTCTCCTTCAGGAGTTTTTCAACGATGGCGCGGAGGTTCTTCTCCTCGTCGAGGAAGAAGTTGTCATCGCCGTGGTAATGGGCGCGGATCATCCCTTTGCGGTCAACCACGAAAAGCTGGGGGAAGTAGACCGGCGGTTTGGCGGCCTGGATCATCTGGTCGTAAGCGAACTCGCGGTCCGAGATACCGATCGGGAACTTGGCGCCGGAGTTGAGTTGGAAGCGGGTCAGGTCGTTGCGGGCGCCATCGTTGATGGCGCCGCCCAGCGCGGCGACGCGCGTGGGTCCGAACTCCGTGATCATCTGCTGCATTACGTGGGCGCAGCGGGCGCAGTGGGGGCAGGTGGTGAGCAGGAGCTCGACCAGCGCAACCTTGCCGCGCAAGCTGGAGAGCTTGACGAGTTGGCCGGAGTTGAGGGTGACGACCAGATCGGGGGCGGGCCGGGGCAGTTTGGGAGCGGCGTGGACAAGTCCGGCTCCAGCGCCCGCGGCCGCGAGGGCCAGCGCGTAACGACGAGTCATGATTGGCATCCTGTTTTCTTCCAATATAGCCCAGACGCCGAGCTCATTCGGCGGGTTTCAGGCCCTCGAGGGCCTGGACACGGGCGCCGGCGCGGGTCACACGGAATGACCCGGCGGCGTTGTGCCCCGCAATTTCGTTGGACGTATCGCGGGTAAAAACGGTATCCGGGGCTTTGCCTTTCAGCACGCGGGCATAGAGGCGGAGGAAGTCTTCGGCGGCCTGTCCGGTGGCCCAAACGGTGGCCCACCGAAGGATCTGGCGGCTCTGTTGGGCGTCCTCGTGCAGGTCGAAGGCGCCGCCCCGCCAGAGAGGCGCCTGAGCCTCGGCCTCGGTCCGGGAGGTGTACTGGGTCAACATGATCTGGAAGTCGAGTTCTCCTACCGATCCGCTGGTGAGTTTGCGGTAGCCGCGGGGGAAGTTGTGCGCGGGCAAGGGGGGGCGGACCGGGGGCGTCCGGGCGATCCAGACCTCGGGGTGCAGGACTTCGCGGGTGGTGGCCGGGGGCCGCCGGAGGACTTCGGAGAACCCGCGCTGGCCGTAGTGTTCTAGGGCCTTCTGCTGGAAGTTCAGGCCGGCCATGTAAGGAAACATGAGTGTCTGGCGAAGGTAGAGCGGGGCGCGGTCGAAGGCGGGGAACAGGCCGCTGGCATTGGCGGCGGCGGAAGCGGAGAAATTGGAGATGATGCCGGGGTCGGACTTGAGCGACTGGCCGATCCGGCTGACCTGGGCTTCGAGCATGATCCACATCGCCTGTCCTTCGACGACGGCGAGGCGCGCGGCCTGGGCTTCGTCGGTGGAGGGGGCTTTGTCGATGAAACGAGTAAGGTCGAAGTGCTGGTCGGCGAGGGCGTGGGCGAGTTCGTGGATCGCGACCATCTCGTTCATGAGTCCGGAGGCGGCGCCGTCGATGAAGAGCATGCGCTTGCGGCGATGGTCGTAAACGGCCGCTGCCTGTTCGGCGAGCAGGTCGACGGTGGCGGAGCGGAGGTCAAAGTCCCGGGGGAGGAGGCCGAACATCTTGAGGGTGAGTTCCTCGGCGCGGATCTCATCGGGTTTCACCTGTTCGTCGATCTCGTTGGCGACCCAGGCTTTCCAGCCTTCGCGGGAG
>DNFG01000104.1 GCA_003487005.1 Bryobacterales bacterium | reverse complement strand
CCAGCAGTCCGCCCCCCTCGAAGCCCTGATCGACCTAGCCCGCCAGGGCCCCGCCACCCCGGGACTGGCCGCGGCGATCGAAAAGACGCTGTCGCCGAATGGCGGGACGGCCGTCTGGGGCCAGGACTTCCTGTTCGTCACCCGCGCTGCCGCCCCGGCCCGGATCTCGTTGAATCAACAGGCTCCAGTCGCCATGCAGCCGATTCAGGGCTCGAATCTCTGGATGCACTTCGTCAAGCTCAGGACCGGCGTCACCCACGCTTACCAGTTCCATGTCGAAGGCCAACCGCCCTCGAACCGCTCCGACGTCACCGGCTACAACCCCGATTCCTACCCGAAAATTGGCGTTCCGAAGGGCACTTTGAGCGCCAAAAACGTGATCACCAGCCGCGTTTTTGATGGCATGAAGGCCGATTACTGGATCTACGCATCCCCCGGCGTCAATCCGGCCACCCCGGCGCCTCTGATGGTCTGGCAGGACGGCCAGACCCTCGTCAACGGCGATCTGACCCGGATGCGCCTGTTTACCGTCACCGAAAACCTCGTTCATCAGAAGCGGATCCCGCCGATGGTCCATGTCCTGATCGCCCCCGGTTTTGCCCCGGACGGCCGGGCCTTGCGCTCGCTCGAATATGACTCGATGGACGACCGCTACACCCGTTTTCTGCTCGAAGAAGTGCTTCCGGAGGTCGAAAAGAGCTACAAATTGCGCCCCGACGGCTACAGCAGAGCGATTGGCGGCGAATCTTCGGGCGGCATCTGCTCGTTCACCGCCGCCTGGCTGCACCCCGAGAAGTTCGCCCGGGTCCATTCCACCATCGGCAGCTATACTTCGATCCAGTGGAGGCCGAAAGAGGGGCGGGACGGGGGGAACCTGTACCCGTTTCTGGTCCGGAAGGAGGCGAAACGGAACATCCGGGTCTGGCTGAGTGATGGCGCCGACGACCTCGAAAACGCGCACGGCTCCTGGCCGCTACAGAACATCCAGCTCGCCAACTCCCTGAAAATGAAGGAGTATGACTATCATTTCCGGTTCGCCTCGGCCGCCCATAATTCCGCGCAGGCCGCCCTCGACCTGCCCGAATCCCTGACGTGGCTCTGGCGCGGTTATGACCCGGCGAGGACCAGCGAAGAGTTCGTGATGGACCCGGCGGAAAAGGACAAGCCCTTCTACCGGGTCACCATTTCGAACCGCGAAGCGTGGTAAAACGCGCTTAAAACGGGTTTCAGACCGGCTTCCGGGCGCGGATAAACGCGCTGAATACCTTCCCGTCGGCGGCCTGGCCGAGGGCGTCCACGTCGATGCCGGCCGATTCGAGCATGTCGCGGGCTTCGGCGGCTTTGTACTCGCGGGTGGGCTCGAGAGAAATCCCGGTAAAGCCAGCAGATTCAAGCTTTTGGAGATATTCGTTCTCTTCCAGCGCCCCGGCGACACAGCCAACCCAGAGCGCGATGCTCTCGCGGATCTGATCCGGCATCCCGCCACGGAAAACGACGTCGGAGACGGCGAACCGCCCGCCGGGCTTCAGAACCCGGAACGCCTCGCGCAGAACCCGCCCCTTGTCGGCCGACAAGTTGATGACACAGTTGGAGATAATCACGTCCACCGAGCTATCCGGCAGCGGGATGTTCTCGATCTCGCCACGCAGGAATTCGACGTTCCCGACCCCGGCTTTCGCCTTGTTTTCGTTTGCCAGCGCGAGCATTTCGTCGGTCATATCCAGGCCGAAAGCCTTTCCTGACGGACCGACGCGGCGGGCGGAGAGCAGGACATCGATGCCGCCTCCGGAACCGAGGTCCAGAACCGTTTCGCCGGGCTTCAGTTCGGCCAAGGCGGTGGGATTTCCGCAACCAAGGGACGCAAGCAGGGCTTCGCTGGGCACCAGAGTCGCTTCTTCGCCCAGGTAGAGATCCCGCGTAATCGGGTCAACGGCGTGCATGGGCTTCGCAGTGCCGCAGCAGGCGGTTTTGGCGCCGTCATTGACGACGCGCAGGGCCGCTTCGCCGTATTTCTTCTTCACCAGTTCCTTGACCGCAGTGGGGTCACTCAAATTCGTGCTCATATTTCGATTGTCCTCGAAATATGTACTTTGTCAACCTCGCTGGTGCAAAATTTTCATCTTTCCGGTAATCTGGGAGTCGCCATGGCCTCCCCAGCGCAGCCCACGCCCGATGTCGCCCGTTTCGCCGACATGTTTTCGGCGATGGGGGCCGAACCCCGTCTGCGGATCATCCGTCTGCTGCTGGCGGCGCATCCGAAGGGGTTGATCGCGGGGGATGTCCAGTCGGAACTGGGGATTCCGGCGTCGACGCTCTCGCATCACCTGGACAAGCTCAAGAGCGAGGATCTGGTGACGGTCCAGAGGGAGGGCACGTTTCTGTGGTACCGGGCGAACACGGAAACGCTGAGCCAGTTGATGAACTTCCTGTATGCCGAGTGTTGTACCCGGAACCAGGCGGTCGCTCCCGCGGAAGTGGACGGGCTCTGTTCGATCACGGGCCACGGAAGCGGCTGCTGACAGCGGGGGATTCGTCCGGGATGTGACGGTCATTTATCACCTTTTCTGGTCTCCATCTCTTTTTTGTGACAACATGAGTCCATGGCGGAACCAGACGGGTGTTATTTTCGTGCCCTGATCGACCGGATGGACACGGCAGTCCTGATCGCCGATGACGAGGGCATTTACGTGGATGTGAACGCGGCAGCGTGCCGGATGCTGCGCTGGGAGCGGGAGCAGATTCTCGGGCGCCGGATCGCCGACCTGACGCGGGTCAGCCTGCCGGAAGCGGCGCTACAGGCCCAATGGCAGGCCTTTCTGCGGGAGGGAGCGCAGGCGGGCCGGATTGAGCTGACCCTGGGTGACGGCGCCCAGGGCTGGTTTCACTACACGGCCCACGCCAACTTCGTTCCGGGGCGGCACTGCACGTTCATGACCCCGGATTTGGGGGGCCGTCCGGAGGCGGGCAGCGGGGAGATCCTGACGATCTGCGCGTGGACGAAGCAGGTCAAGATGGGCGAGGAGTGGGTGCCGATTGACGTTTATCTCCACCGCAAATGGGGCATCTGGGTCAGCCACGGGATTTGTCCCGAGGCGATGAAGGACGCCTGAGGGGGAGTTTACAAGAATAAGAACGGCCCGCTGTTTCAGTTTTCGCGACGATTGTGAGCCACCAGGGGGCCTCTCCGCGCGTAGATAGTCAGGAGAGGGAAGAATGACCATGAGTTGGAACGATGAACAGCTGATCCGGGTGGTTTTAGAGCCCGAGAGCCGCCAGCCTCTGGCGGACGCGCTGGAGCTCGCCCAACGCCTCCGTGTTCGCCTGCTGGCGCAACTGGAGGTCTTCGATGAGGGCGATGGAGCGCCGGTAGCTTTCGGCGGCGCGGGTGCGCTGGCCGAGGGCGGCCTGTGCGTCGCCCAGCGCGCCAAGTGAGACGGCGACTTCGGCGCGGGCGCCGGCGTTGACCGGGTCCTGAGCGGAGAGCGACTCACGCATGGACAGGGCGGTACTGAGTTGCTGAGCCGCGGCCTGGGGGCGGCCGGCCTGGGTCAAGGCGACGCCGATGCGATGAATGGAATTGGCGAGCATGAAGGAAGTCCGGGCATCCTTGGGATCGGCGTCGTGCAGGGCCTGGTAGATCGCCCGGGCGGCCTCGCCGTCGGCGAGGGCCTGGGCGAACCGGCCCTGCTCGAGCCAGACGCTCGCACGGGCGCCCAACGCCGTGGCGCGTGTGAGCCGGATCGGGGTATGGCGCGGGAATCGCGCCATACCGGTCTCACTGGCCGCGAGCGCCTCTTCATAAAACTGGAGACCGGCGGCGGCGTCACGGTCGCGGACTTTCATTGAGCCCATCCGGACGGCGGCCAGCATGAAAATGCGGTAATCCTGCCCGGTGGGCTCTTTCTGGTCGAGCAGGGGGCGGGCGAGTTCGTAAGCGCGGAGGCGGTGTTTGCGGACGTTATCGAGGTCGCCGATGTGGTAGAAGGATCCGCCGAGGGAGGTATTGCTGGCGGCGGCGAGCCGCCGGAGGGCGAGGCTTCCGGGTTCGTTGGCGAAGAGAGACTCGCGGATCTGGAGGGCATTCAGGTCATGCTGGATGCCGGCATGGAAATCGCCCGCGATCCGGAGGGCGCCGGCCAGACGCATGTGAGTGAGGGCGAGGTCCAACTGGGCGCCGCGCGAGGCGGGCAGCCGCTCGCGGAGGGCGAGGGCTTTCCGGTAGCTCTGGATGGCGCCGGCGGTATCGCCGAGGTGAGGGCCATCGGCCCGGCCCTGGACGTCACCCATTTTTTCGTAAGCGAGCGCGAGTTCCTCCTCGATGCCGGGCACGCCGCGAGCCTCGGCGGCGAGGGCGTCGAGATAGCGGAGGGCGTCGGTCATCAGCTTTTCGCGCAGTCCGGTGCCGCCGGGGATGGAGGCGAGGGCATCATGCTCGATCAGGAAGGCATTGGCGAGGCGGCGTCCGCCTTGAAACCAGCGGGTGGCGCGATCAC
>DNFG01000119.1 GCA_003487005.1 Bryobacterales bacterium | reverse complement strand
GGATCACGTATGTCGGGGTGGCGATCGTGGGTTCGGTGGGGAACAAGTTGGGTCCGTGGCTGAGCAAGCAGATGCCGTACACGGACGCGCTGCACTATATGAGTTTCATTCTGCTGCTGGCGTGGCCGCTGGCGTTCTTCCTGCTGCGGGACCGGCCGTCGGACATGGGCCAGCATCCGGACGGGAAGGCGACGGAAGAGGTGGCGGCAGCGGCGGCGGTGGAAGCCAAGGCGGCGGCTCCGGCGAAGGATTCGCTGCACGCGGCGGCGGCATCGAGCCAGGGACAGAGCTTTGCGCAACTGGTGAAGCAGATGCCTTTCTGGATGCTGCTGATTGGGAGCGCGGCGTCGATCGGGTCGATTGCGGCGGTCAATTTCCACATGAAGTTTGTGTTTGAGTACCAGGGGTTCACGGACCAGGATGCGCGAAACGCGATCTGGGGGACGGCGTCGTTCTGGGTGTTGTGGGCGAGTATCGCGGGGAGGCTCCTGGCGGGCTATCTGGCGGACAAGTTCCCGCGCAAGTACGTGATGCTGGTGACGTATCTGATCGTGGCGATCGCGATTCCTTCGCTGTTCCTGGTGCGACCGGAGACGGAGGGATTCGTGTATCTGTTCGCACTGGTGTTCGGGTTCGCGATGGGCGCGGACTACATGCTGATCCCGCTGATGGCGGCGGATCAGTTCGGGTTGAACTCACTGGCGCGCGCAATGTCGGCGATTCTGCCGACGGACACGATCGCGCAGTTCTGGTTCCCGAACCTGATCGAGCGGATGCGCATGGTGTGGCTGGGTGGGGACTACCACGCGGCGATGATGGCGGTGTTCGCGACGGCGTTCATTGGAGCGATGGCGATCGCGGCGCTGCCGAAGAAGGCGACGATCCCGAAGAGTTGACGGGGCGGGCCATTGGGAGAATGGGAGCGTTATGATCATCGCTGACCTGAAGGAGATCGCGGGCCGGACGTATCCGGCCCGGCGGCGGACACAGAATCTGGTGGGGGGGCCGTCGCCGATTCAGGCGACGGCCTTCGCCATGGGCAATGTGACGCTGGAGCCGAACGGCGGGCAGGTGCCGTGGCACAACCAGGAGCAGGAGGAGGTCTACTTCATCGTGGAGGGGACCTGCGAGATGTGCCTGGGGGAGGAACGGCAGATTGTATCCACGGGGCAAGCTGCTTTTATCCCTCCGGGCGTCTTTCATCAACTGACCAATATTGGGGATACGCCGGCGCGGATGATCTACGTGTATGGGCCGGCGGGAGACGTGGCACACTGGCGGCAGGAACTGGCCGGGACGCTGCCGAAGGCGGGGGTGGAAGCGCCGCCGCTGCCGGAAGGCGCGCACCCGCAGTGCACGGAGAAGCCAGAAGAATAGCCGCATTGCGGAAGTCATAAGAGGACATTTTCATGAGCGAGAAGAAGGTTCATTCGGTCGGGATTATCATGAATGGCGTGACGGGCCGGATGGGAACGAACCAGCATCTGCTGCGTTCGATCCACGCGATCCGGCAGCAGGGCGGGGTGAAGGTGACGGCCGAAGAAGTGATCATGCCGGAGCCGATCCTGGTGGGCCGGAGCAAGGTCAAGCTGGAGGCGCTGTCAGCGCAAACGGGCGGGTTGCCCTACGCGACGGAGCTGGAGCCGTTGCTGGAGGACCCGAAATATCAGGTGTATTTCGACGCGCAGACGACGGACCGGCGGGTGGAGGCGGTGTCGCAGGCGATCGAAGCGGGGAAGAATATCTACTGCGAGAAGCCGACGGCGGAGCGCTTCGAGCAGGCGTTGGGCCTCTACACGCAGGCGAGCCAGAAGGGCGTGAAGCACGGGGTGGTGCAGGACAAGCTGTGGCTTCCGGGCCTGATGAAGCTTAAGTTGCTGCGCGACACGGGTTTCTTTGGAGAGATTCTGTCGGTGCGCGGGGAGTTCGGGTACTGGGTATTTGAAGGCGATGCGGTGACGGCGCAGCGTCCGTCGTGGAATTACCGCAAGGAGGATGGCGGGGGGATCATCATCGACATGCTGTGCCACTGGCGGTACGTCCTGGACAATGTATTTGGAGCGGTGAAGGCGGTATCGTGCCTGGGAGCGACGCACATCCCCAGGCGTTGGAACGAGCAGGGGCAGGCGTACGAATGCACGGCGGACGATTCGGCCTACGCGACGTTTGAACTCGAGGGCGGGATCGTGGCGCACTTCAATTCGTCATGGTGTGTGCGGGTGCGGCGCGATGATTTGCTGACGGTGCAGGTGGACGGGACGCGGGGGTCGGCGGTGGCGGGGTTGCGGCACTGCTGGATTCAGGCTTACGGCGGGACGCCGCGGCCGGTGTGGAATCCGGATGTCGATCAGCCGTTGAACTTCTTCGAAGGCTGGCAGAAGATGCCGCAGCAGGAGAACTACGACAACGCGTTCAAGACGCAATGGGAATTGTATCTGCGGCACCTGGTGAAGGACGATCCGTTCCCGTGGACGCTGCTGGAGGGCGCGAAGGGGGTGCAGCTGGCCGAGTTAGGCGTTGAAAGCTGGAAGCGGCGTTCGTGGGTGGACGTGCCCGCGATCGAAAGCTGAGCGGGAAGTTCAGTCGGCGCGAAGAGCGATGGAGGGATCGGTGCGGCTGGCGCGCCACGCCGGGGGAAGACAGGCAGCGATGGTGACGAAGATCAGGAGCAGGCCGACGGCGAGGTAGGTGGCGGCGTCGACGCGTTCGACGCCGTAGAGCATCTTTTCGAGTCCTTTGGCGGCGGCGGGGGCGACGGAGAGTCCGGCGGTAAGTCCGGCGAGGGTCAGAAGGAGGCCCTGGCCGAGAACGTGCCGGAGGAGATCGCGGCGGCTGGCGCCGAGGGCGAGGCGGATCCCGAATTCGCGGCGGCGCTGGGCGACGGCGACGGCCATGACGCCGTAGAGGCCGATGGCGGCGAGGATGGTGGCCATGATGGAGAAGATCCAGAGGAGGGCCATGGCGAGGCGCTGCTGGGCGAGGGCGCGGTCGACCAGAGCGCCAAGGGGCTGGACGCGTTCGACGGGGAGCGAGGGATCGACCTCGTGGAACGCCTGACGGACGGCCGCGGCGGCGGTCATGGGGTCGCCATGGGTACGGATGGCGAAGGCGAGGAAGGGCCAGGCGAGTTGGGCGTGCGGCTGATAGAGAGCGACCCTGGGGGGTTCATCGAGGGAGAGGTGGCGGATATCGTTCACCACGCCGACGATCCGGGCTTCGAACTCCTGGTTGGCGACCTTGAAACGAAGCATGCGTCCGGTGGCATTGCGGCCATCGAAATAGGTTCGCTGGAGTTCGTCGCTAATGATGACGACGGGGGCGGCGGCTTCGGAATCGGAAGGGAGGAAGTCGCGGCCGGAGAGAAGGCGGGCACCGATGGCGGGGAAGTAGCCCGGGGAGATGGCATTATACGTGGCGGTTTGAGGCTGTGCGGCCTTGGAGACGCCATCGATTGTGAAGGAGGCCATCCAGTTGACGCCCATGAGAGGGAGAGCGGTGGTCAGGCCGGCAGACTGGACACCAGGGGTGGCAGAGAGACGTTCAGCGGCGCGCCGGCCGTAGTTGGCGCGGGAATCAGCTGACTGGTAGCGGGCATAGGGGAGGGTCGTTCGCAGGGTGAGGACCTCGCCGGACTGGAATCCGGGCTGGACGCGGCTGAGTTTGTCGAAGGTACGCACGAGAAGGCCGGCGGCGACCAGGAGGACGACCGAGAGGGCGACTTCGCTGACGACCAGGAGGGAACGGCCGAGGCTCTGCCTGAGGCCGCCCGAGGATCCGCGGGCTTCGTCGCGAAGGACGCCGGCGAGATCGACGCGCATGGCGCGGAGGGCCGGGAACAGGCCGAAGAGAAGTCCCGCGGCCAGGGCGGCGCCAAAGTTGAAAATGAGCGCCCAGCCATCGAGGGAGGTCTGATCGAGGCGGGGCAAGGTGAGCACGGTGGAGCGGACGAGAAGGCGGAGGGCGGCGAAGGCGACGAGTACGCCGAGCGCACCGCCGAGAGCGGAGAGGGTGAAGGCTTCGATCATCATCTGGCGGATGAGCAGGCCCTTGCCGGCGCCGAGTGCGGCGCGGACTGCGAATTCGCGCTGACGCGCGGCGGCACGGACGAGGAGGAGGCTGGCGAGGTTGGCGCACGCGATGAGGAGGACGAGTCCGACGGCGGCGAACAGGACAAGGAGGGGTTGCCGGGCCTCGCGGGTAAATTCATCCTGGGCGGGGACGAGCCAGGCATCCCAGCCCCTGGCTTCGGGGTGAGATTGGGCGATGCGGGCGGCGATGGCCTGAAGTTCCTGGGAGGCTTGCCCGGTGGTGACGCCGGGGGCGAGGCGGCCGAGGACGGAGAGGTAGCGTGAAGCGCGGGAGGCAAGTTCCTGGGGGCTAAAGGCGGCGGGGAGGTAGAGTTCGGGAGCCCGCATTTCGCCCTGGATGGCGGGGAGGACGCCGATGATCTCGTGGGGTTCGTCGTCGAGGACGATGGTACGCCCGAGAATGGCGGGATCGGCGCCCATGCGGGCGTGCCAGAAGTCGTGAGTGAGGATGGCAACGTTGTGATTGCCGAACCGGCCTTCCTGTTCGACGAAACCGCGGCCGAGAACGGGGCGAAGGCCGAGCATATCGAGGTAGTTGGTGGTGACGAGGGTGGTGGCGACGCGCTGGGCGGAGCCGGCTCCGGTCCAGGTGGCGGCGTAATTGCGGCTGGCGCTCAACTGCGAAAAGGAGCGGGTCTGTTGCTGAAAATCGAGAAATTCGGGAGCGGAGAAGTGAGCCCGGGGCTGGGAACGTTCGAGGTTGCGAGTCCAGACGACATAGAGCTGACTGGCGTCCTGATAGGGGAGCGGTTCGAGCAGGACCTGGCGCACGACGCTGAAGATGGCGGTGTTCGCCCCGACGCCCAGTCCAAGGATGAGAAGCGCGGCGATGAGGAACGCGGGTTGACGGAGCAGCGTTCGGAAGGCCAGAGCGAATCCGGAGATCAGGTCACTGAGGCTCTTCATGGGCGTTATCCTACCGCTAAACAGGTCCAATAATCAACTGGAATTTCGCGGTTTCCCGGTCTTCTGGGCCCATAAAGAAAGGCTAAACCAGAGAACGGAGCACACGAGAAAAACACGATGGAACGCAACTTCCGACAAATTGTTGAGAAAATGGACATAGGCGGAGCCGACGCCCACGACGAGCGGAACGGCGGCGAGGAGCCAGCGGGTCATCTGAACGACCTCCTGAGAGCGGCATAGAGTACGATTGCGAACAGCCAGCAGGGGAGCCAGCGATAGAACAGGTGGAAGGGCAGCACCCAGGCCAGGGCGAGAGTAGCGACCCAGACAACAAGGGCGGGGACGCTGACGAGGAGGCCCTTGCGTTCGGCAGGATCGGGCGCGATACCCATGCGGGGAATGAGCCAGTGTTCGGTGAAGACGATGGCGCCGACGGGCATCAAAATGAGCCCATAGAGCGCGACATAGTCCAGCAATTTAAGGAAAAAGACGGGAAAGCAGGCGAGGATGGTCGTGACGAAACCGACCCAAAGAGTGATTTTCCAGCGGGGCCAGTTGGGGGTGACGGCCTGGATGGCGAGGCCGGCGCGGTAGAGGGTGGGGTTGGCGGTGGTCCAACCGGCGAGGACGACGGCAAAGACGCCGGCGACGCCGAGGGCTTCCTGGGCCATGCGGCCGGGGGTCATTTCACGGCCGATGGCCGCGACCATGATGCCGGAGCAGAGCCAGGCAAGCAAGTGTCCGGGATAGACACCGGTGGCGGTGAAGACGCCATACCAGGGCTTCTTCGCGAATCGGAACAGGGCCATGTCGGAGAGGCCGATGTGCATGGCGAGGTTGCAGAACCAGGCGAAAAAGAGAATCTGCCAGAAGCCGTATTTTTCCTGGCCTTCGACAGGGACGCCGTTCCAGACCTTCGTCGACAGGACTTCCCAGAGGTTGGAGAAGTCGGACTGGACGCCAAGTTTAGGGAGGGTCACCAGAGCGCCGGCGAGAAAAACGGCGAAGACCCAGGGGGCGGCCACACTCGCGAAACGGGCGAGGGAGTCGAAGCCAAGAATCGCGAGGATGGTGAACAGGGCGCCGAGGACGAGGGCGAGAGCGACCCAACCGGCGGAAGAGGGCAGGACGGCATCGAGGGGTGTGGCGGGCAGGCCGATCCAATCACCCAGGGCGGAGGCGGAGACGGAGATCATGGCGCCGGCAAGGATGCAGTAGAGGGCGGCATTGGCGACGTTGTAGATGGCCATGAAGCCGGGTCCGGCGATGCGGCGGAGGTACCAGTAGAGGGTCAGGCGGGTGCGGACGGCGATCGGGGCGCAGACGAAGGTCCAGGAGAGGACGGCGAGGAGATTGCCGAGGAGGAGGCCCCAGATCAGGTCTTTGGCGGCGACGCCGTGGATGACGAAGAAGGCGCCGATGACGAATTCGGTGGCGGCGACGTGTTCACCGGCGAAGAGTCCGGCGAACCGGCCGCCGCCCTGGAGTTGGGCTTCGGCGACGGGTTCGCGGTCGAACTCGTTGATCTGGTCCATTTGGGACGCGAGGTCCGCCAACCGGGAAGCCATGGTGGGTTGAATCCTTTCAGGCGTAGCTGGAGAGGGCAGCGCGGTTGCGGCCCGCGCGCGCTTCGACGATCCGTTCGAGGTAGCCGGAGGCGCGGAAGGCGGAGAGGGGTTCGGGGTGCAGACCGCGAGCCTGGCGCCATTCGCGGAGCAGTGGGCGGACATCGGTGAAGAAAGCGGAGCGGAGGATCTCTTCGGAGTCGATCAGATCGGAATTGGCCTGGGCGGCGGCAAGAGCTTCGTGGTCGACGAGAGCGGCTTTGAGGAAGAGTTCCTGGGCGTTCATGGCGGTCTGGATCATCTCTTCGATTTTGTTTTTGAGGTTGTGGGACTGGTCCACCATGTAGGCGATATCGGGGGCGTGGCCGCGTTCCCAGGTGTAGAAACAGATCTCGTGGAAGATGCGGAAGACCTGGTAAGGGTCGATGGAGCCGAGGGTGAGGTCATCGTCGGCGTAGCGGCGGTCGTTGAAATGGAAGCCGCCGAGCATGTCTTCATCGAGGAGCCAGGCGACGATCTGTTCGATGTTCTGGGTCTGATAGTGGTGGCCGGTATCGACGAGGACTTTGGCGCGGTCGCCGGCGGCGCGGGCGAGCAGGAGGGCCATGCCCCAGTCGGCGATGTCGGTGTGGTAGAAGGCGGGCTCGAAGGGTTTGTATTCGACGAGCATGCGCATGTCGCCAGCGAGTGCTTCGTGGACGGCGCGAAGGCCTTCAGTGAACCACCGCTTGCGCTGGCGGATGGATCCGGAGCCGGGAAAATTGGTGCCGTCGGCGAACCAGTGCCAGTTAGGCCGATGAGGAGCG
>DNFG01000059.1 GCA_003487005.1 Bryobacterales bacterium | reverse complement strand
CCCGCCACCGCCCCCCCCGCCGCCGCCGCCGCGTACGTCTTCCAGTCGGAAGCCTTCCCGCGAATCACATCGGAGGCCACCTGCACCGCCACGTTGGCCACGGCGCCGACCGCCGCGCCCACCGCCACCCACCAGAACTCCCCGTCCGGGTCCACCCGCAGCGCCGGCGCCCCGCCCAGGAAGGCGTACCGGTTCAGCGAATCGGGCTGCGTGATATCCCCGAAGCGCGCGTCCTCGGACAGGAACCGGCGCAGTTCCGGATGATACCAGCGCGAACGCATCCAGATCAGTTCGTCCGGCGAAGTGATCACCCCGAATAAACCGTGGAATAAAAACAGCGAATTCGTGGCGCCTTCCCGCAGTAGAATGCGCCCGTAAGGCGAATACGTCACTCGCCCGGCCACTCCGCCATTTCCGCCGGAAAAAGCGATCGCGGATCCGCGCTCATCGAAATGATGGACCAGAATATTGCCGTTTTGCTCGGAATACAGCAGCCCGATTCCGTGTACATAGCGCGTCCGGCCGCCCGGGCCGAGCGTCTGCACCACCTGCGCCAGCCTCGGCGCCGGGTTCCAGGCGATCGTCGTGGTCTGCCCGGCGCGCGTGAACCGCAGCAGACGGTCCTCCGCGTCGTAGGCGTACGAAGTGGACTGCGTCGTACGAAGCCGCCCGGCCGCGTCCCAGGCGAACGGCGAAGCCTGGCCGTTCAGCGGACCCTGCGTCAGATTGCCGTCCGCGTCGTGCGCAACCGGGATCGCCGCCCCGTCGATCGACACGTTCGTCAGCCAGTTCTCATTGTTGGTGGACCCGGTGAAAACACCCGGCAGCGTGGCGGGACCGGGCGACGACGCCCCCTCCACTGCCAGCCTCCCGGCCAGGTCGTACGAATAGCGGTACTGCGCGATCACCGCGCCCGCCGCGGTGAACTCCGTCCGCCGGGCCACGCGCCCCGCCCGGTCATACTCGAGGCTGCGAATCGCGCCATTCGGGAACCGGACCCGCGCCAGACGCCCCAGGCGGTCGTACGTAAACTCGGTCACCCGCTGCGCCCAGTCCGTCACGCTGGTCACGCGGCCCGCGGCGTTGTACGTGTAGTTCACCGTGACGCCGTCCGGGTACGTCAGCCGGATCAGGCGCCCCGCCGCGTCATGGCTGTAGCCAATGCGCTGGCCCGCTTCATCCGTGTAACTCGTCAGGCGGCCGGCGGCATCCCAGGTGCGCGTGATGATGCCCTGGATCGTCCCCCCGGCCGTCGCGCGGCGCAGCACCCTCGTGGGCCGGTCCTCGGCATCATACTCGTGATCCACCGTGTAGCCGCTTTCGAGAATGGCGGCATTGGTGGCCGTGTGCGTCAACCGCGTCCGGCGCCCGCCATCGTCGTACGTGAACTGCGCCCGGCGCCCGGCCCGCGTCGTGATCGTCACCGGCTGATCGCGGCGGTTGTACGTGAGGCGGATCGAACCGCCCGTCCCCGGAGTGATCGACGTCATCCGGTTGGCGGGGTCATAGCCGAAGCCGACGCCGCGATTGGCCGCGTCGAACTGCCCGGTCAGCATGTCGTCGTCCGCGAACGTGCGCCGCAGCAGCCGGCCCAAAGCATCGCGCGCGCCCACCACGCGGTCGCGCAGATCGTAATCCAGGATCAGCGATTCGTCCAGCGGATTGCGCGTCTCGAACGGCCGCCCGAGCAGATCATAGCGCGCCGTGGACTTGTTCCCGAGCGCGTTGACCACCTCCACGGGATTGTCCCGGATGTCATAAACCCGCTGCTCCACGCGAATGCCCAGGTGGTCGATCGTGGCCGTCACGTTGCCGGCGGCGTCGTACTCGGTGCGCGTCGTCTCGCCCGCGGCATTGGTCTCGGCGATCACCTGGCCGATGGCGTCATACTCCACGGCGGCGATCACGTGGCCCAGCGGGTCGATCGTGCGCACCCGGCGGTCCTGACCGTCATACTCGAAGCGCGTGATGTTGCCCAGCGGATCGGTCATCGAAATCAGGTTGTCGTTGCCGTCGTACTCGTAACGAGTGATCGCACCCGCCGGAGACACCGTGCGCGAACGGCGGCCCCGCAGGTCGTAATTGTGCGTCGTCGTGTTCCCGTTGGCGTCCTTCTGGCTGATGATGTTGTCCCGGTCGTCGTAGTCGATATCGGTGTGCTTGCCTTCGGCGTCCGTCATCCGCGTCAGGCGGCCCGTATTGTCATAGGCCTGGCGCAGCGTCCCCCCGGCTGGATGATTCGCGGACGTCATCATCCCCTGCGCGTAGCCGAAGTCGATCATCGCCCCGTCGGGCTGAATCACGCCCACCATCTGCCCGCTGCCGTTGTACGGCCGCGTCACGCGGTTGCCGAGGGCGTCGTAAACATCGGTGAGGTTGTTGTTGCTGTTGTATTGAAACCGCGACGAACGGCCGAGCGCGTCCGTAATGCGCGTCACGTTGCGCCGCGAGTCATACTCGATCGCCGTAATCGCGTTCGCCGGATCGATGATCGCCGTCAGATTGCCGTCCGTGTACGAAAACCGCGTCGTCCGGTTCAACGCATCGGTCACCGCCGTCCGGTTGCCAGACGCGTCGTACTCGTAGCGCGTCGTCTGCAGCAGCGGATCGGTGTATTCGAGCAGATGATGCCCGGCATCATGCCGGTACGTTGAAACCGCCCCGCCGCGGTCCGTGTACGTCGTCACCAGCACATTACCCTGCTGCGAATAAGCGAAGCGCGCCAGCGCATTGGTATCCACGCCGTCATCCTGTGCCACCACCCGCCCCTGGCTGTCATAGACATTCGCGAAGAGCCGCCGCAGCGTCGCGTCCCCCGCCCCGTTGATCCGGTTCGCGTTGTCGTAGCTCAAATACGTCGGGTACGCCGGGCCGCTGATTGCCATCCGCCACCCGTTCAACTGCCCCGTCGAGCCCGCCACCGAATCGATCACCTGCACCTGCCAGACGCCCTGCACCGCCTCTCCCTCGAAGCCCCCGACCGTGATGTCCGTGAAATCCAGGTTCATCCCCTGACTCCCCCCCGGCAGCGGCTTCGGGATCTCCCGCCGCCGCCCCGACGGCGCAATCAGGAACACTCGCAGATCCCCCGGCCGGTTGTGGCTGATGTTCGCCGTGCTGAACCGGACCACCCCCGCGAACCCCGTCTGCGTCACGTTGATCGGATGCAGCAGGCCCGTCTGGTTGTTGTCCGGAATGTTCTTCGGAACGATCGATTCTCCGATCAGGATCCCCAATCGCGCCGGGTTGCGGATCGCGTCCAGCAGTTCGCCCGCGTACTCAAACAGCACAATCCGCCCGTCGGCCAGTTCCAGCGTCGAGATCCGCGCCTGCGCCCGCGAGCGATCGTAATTCACCGTGATGCTCCGGTTCGCCAGTGGTTCGCGCAGTTGTGTGATCCTCCCTTCGCTGTCCCGCGTGATGTTGATGTACTGGCGGATCTTGTTCCCCAACCGCGTCAGCCGCCCCTGGCTGTCGAAGTCGTATACCGACCCGTCGTGTCGCGTCAGCGTGTGCGAACCGTTCGTATTGCGAACCAGCGCGTCATACAGCACCGCTTCATCCAGCGGCGTGTAGTTGTTCGACGTGCCGTTGCGCTGGAACCGGTTGTAACTCGACCGCGACCAGTACACCGCCGCCGACCCGTTCGCCTCCACGCGCAACTCCGCAGAATAATTGTGATACCAACCCAACCCCAGTTCCCCCAGCGCCGCCGCGCCGCGCGAATCGTGATACACCACGAATGGCAGGTCGCGGCCCCCCGTCAACTCCACCACCTTCTGCTCCACCAGAAACGCCCCCGACGCCGTGTCCACCGAATTGCCCGCCCGCGACTCCAGACCCGGCCGCATTTCGATCCGCTGTTGACCCGCGCCCGGAAACGGCGTCACCTGGCTCAGTGTCACCATCGGGACAAGCAACGGCAAACCAAGCAAGAATTGCGCGCGATTCAACATAATCCCCCTCCGTGCCCGCTGGTGGTCATCCACCACAAGCACTCCCTCGCGACCCTCAGTCAGTTCACGGCAGTCAATTGTTCATTCGCTTTCCGCGCGCAAAGACTCTCAACAGATAGCCAAAAACCTGTAGAAAAGGCGAACGCCCGTTCAATCGCGGCCCCCACCCCCTCACACGAAGACTGATTCCAGCATCGCCCCCACCACCCCCACCCGCGGCCGGAACTCCATCGCCGCCAGGATGTCCCGCTCCACATCCACCCCCGGCGCCGCCTCCACCAACTCCAGTCCCTCCTCCCCCAGCCGGAACACCGCCCTCTCCGTGATGTACAACACCTCCTGCCCCCGCCGCCGCGCGTAGTTCGCCGAAAACGTAATCCGTTCGACCTGTTTCACGAACTTCCGCACTTTGCCCGCCTGCACCACCCGCAATCGCCCCTCCGCCCACTCCACCTTCGACCCCTGCGCGTCAAAAGTCCCGCAAAACACCACCTTTTTCGCGTTCTGCGCTATCTCGATGAACCCGCCCGGCCCGATCAGGTTCCCGCCCAGGTGCGAGACGTTCACATTCCCCTCTTCATCCGCCTCGCCCATGCCCAGAAACGTAATATCGATCCCGCCTCCGCTGTAATAGTCGAATTGTTCGATCGACGAAACGATGGCATCCGTGTTCCGTGACGCCCCGAACAACCGCCCGTCCAGCATCCGGCCGTTGTGCGTGCCCTGTTCCACGCTCATCCAGAACCCGTCTTCCCCGCCCTGCTCCGCGATCACCCCGAAAATCCCCCCCGGAATGCCATAGCCGAAATTGAGCGACGCCCCATCCCGCAGTTCCAGTGCCGCCCTCCGCGCAATGATCCGCCGCTCCAGTTTCGCCGGAATCTCCGCCGCCACCGTCCCCAGATGCGCCCGGTGCCCGCCGCTGATCGTCGCGTCATAACCCAACCCGTAAAACTGCTCCTGCTCCGGCGCTTCCACCACCGCGTCCACCATCACCCCCGGCACCCGCACATGCCGCGGATGCAGACTCCCCCGCTCCACCACCCGCCGCGCCTGCGCAATCACCACCCCGCCACTATTGCGCGCCGCCAGCGCGATCGTGTGGATATCCATGTCGATCGCCTCTTCCTCCGGACTCAGATTCCCCGCCGTGTCCGCAAAACTCCCCCGAATCAACCCCACATTTACCTTGAACGGCTTATAATGCAGCACCTCCTGCCCGCCAATTTCCAATAATTCGACCAGCTCCTCGCGGCTCCGCTCATTGCACCGCCCGCCCTGCTGGCGCGGGTCCACGAACGTCTCCAGCCCCGAATGCGTAAACAGTCCCGGCCGCCCCGCCCCAATCTCGCGCAATAAATGCTGAATCACGCCCCCCGGAAAGCAATACGCTTCAATCTCATTCTCGCGAATCATCTGCTGAATTTTCGGCGACCACGTGAAATGCGCCGCGATCACCTTGCGCAGCATCCCAGCATGCGCGAACCGGTTCGTCCCCATCGACTCCCGGTCCCCCAGCCCCAGCGAATGAATGAGCGTCAGATCCCGAGGATGCCCGCTGTCCAGAAACCGCCGCTCGATCGCCTCGAACACAGCCTCCGCCGAACTCATCCCCGCGCCATTGCCGCTGATCGCCACCACATCGCCGTCGTTGACCAGCGCGGCCGCCTCCGCGGCGCTCATGAATCGCGTTCTGCCCATGAAATCTTCCTTCCCTTTCTTCAGCGGCCCCGAAATGCCGCCGCGCGCTTCTCCCGAAAGGCGCGCACGCCCTCCGCACAATCTTCCGTCCCCGCGGCCTCCGCCACGGCATTCGCGTGATGATGACGCAGGTCCGCCCGCATCGTCGCCAGCAGTCCTTTCACCAGGCCCATCGCCGCCGGCGCGTTCGCGCACAACCGCTCGCGCCACGCCGCCGTCTGCCTCTCCAGGTCCGCTTCATCCTCCGCCACCGCCGTCACCAGTCCCCAATCCAGCGCCTGTTCCGCCGTCACCGGCGTCCCCAGCAACGCCATGTGACTCGCCCGCGCCACCCCGATCGTCTCCGCCAGTCTCCGCACGCCCATCCACCCCGGAATCATCCCCAGCGACACCTCCGGCACCCCCAACTTCGCCCCCCGCACCGCGATCCGCAGATCCGCCGCCATCGCCAGTTCCATCCCGCCCCCGAAAACATGGCCCTGAATCACCGCGATCACAGGCTGCGGCAACGCCGCCAGTCGCTGGAAAACCTCGATCCCCGGCAGGATCCACCGCTGCGCCATCTCGTGCGGCGTCATCGCCCCCCACGCCGCGATATCCCCGCCCGTGCAGAAGAATCGCCCGCGCCCGCGCAGCACCACCGCCCGGATTTCGCGGTCCCGCCCGATCTCCTCCGCAATCGCGCCCAACCGCTCCAGCATCGCCATCGTCAGCGCGTTGCCCTTTTCCGGACGATTCAGAATCACCTCCGCCCACGTCGTTCCGTTCAACGACACCCGCTCCAGCAGCACCTGCGATTCACTTTGCTCTCTCTCGTCCATCCTGGCTCTCCTCAAAATCGCGGAATGATCAGCCCGCCATCCACGCTGATCGCCTGCCCCACCGTGTACGGCAACCGCCCCTCCGCCATCGCCACCGCCGTCGCCGCCACGTCCGCCGGATAACCCCACCGCCCCACCGGCACCAATCCCTGCGCGATCCGCTCGTCATAGAACTCCTTCGCCGGCTCCGTCATCGCCGTCTCGATCACCCCCGGCCGGATCTCGTAAACCCCAATCCCCCGCGCCGCCAACCTCAGCGCGAACAACCGCGTCACCATGCTCGCCCCCGCCTTCGACACGCAATACTCCCCCCGCGCCACCGACACCGCCACCGCGTTGCTCGACGTGATGTTGATGATGCTCCTGTGCCGCCCTTCCTCCGCCTCCCGTGCCAGCATCGCCCGCGCCGCCGCCTGGCACAGAAAGAACACCGCCCGCGTGTTCACCGCCTGGCACCGGTCATAGCTCTCCGGCGTCACCTCCAGCAGGTCGCCGCGCCGCAGCACCCCCACGCCCGCGTTGTTCACCACGCAGTCGAGCCGGCCGAACCGTTCGAGGGCCGTCCCGATCAGCGCCTCGTGCCGCGCAATGTCCGCGACATCGGCATGCACCGTCACCGCCACCGCGCTCACCTCCCCCAGCAACCGCCGCTCTTCCTCGCCCTCCCGGTCGCACAGCACCAGATCGAAACCCGCCCGCGCCAGCGCCACCGCGCAACCCCGCCCGATCCCCCGCGCCGCCCCGGTCACCAGCGCCACCGGCCGCCCTGTCTTCGCTTCCTGCATCGTCTCTTTTCAATCCAACTGGTCCGCTATTCTATCGTGCTCCGCGCCCCCCGCCTTCCCGCCAGCCTCCCCGCTGGTTTACCATGTCCACGGACCAAAGGAATCATCCCCACCATGAGCCAACTGCTTTTCTACGAAGACATCGAACCCGGCCTCTCCATCGAAACCGCCGGTCTCACCATCACCGACGCCCACATCGTCCAGTACGCCGGACTCTCCGGCGACTTCTTCGCCCTACACATGGACGACGAATTCGCCCGCTCCCTCGGCTTCCCCCGCCGCGTCGCCCACGGTCTCCTCGGTCTCATCCTCCTCGACGGCCTCAAAAACCGGGCCGAAAAGACCTTCGCCTCCGTCGCCTCCCTCTCCTGGCAGTGGAACTTCCGCAAACCCCTCTTCGCCGGCGATCGCATCGTCGGCCGCCTCACCGTCACGGAAAAACGCCTCACCAGTAAAGGCAATCGCGGCATCCTGACCCTCGCCCTTGAACTCCGCAACGCCCAGGGCGAGATCATCCAGGAAGGCACCAACCTCCTCCTCGTCCGCACCCGAGCCGACGAACCCGGCGCCGCCTAGACCGGCATCTTGAAATCGTCCGCGGTCTCCCGAATCCACGCCCGCAATATCGCGCGGTGCCGGTCCAGTTCCGCCTGCCCCTCCGGCCGCGCCGCCAGATTCAGCACCTCGCCCGGGTCCGTCTCCAGGTCGAACAACTGCTCGGGCCTCGCCCCGCCATTGAAGACAACATACTTGTGCCGCGCCGTCCGGATCATCCGGCCTTCGCGCGTCTGATCCTGGTAAATCAGTTCGCCGGCGACAAACGCCCTCCGGATCGGCCCGCCGCCCTCCAGCACCGGCCGTAAACTCACGCCGCGCACGTCCCCGGGAATCGCGATCCCCGCATAGTCGCAGAACGTCGGAACCAGATCCGCCAGCGAAGCCAGCGTCGTGTACTCCGTCCGGCCCGCGCGAATCCCGGGTCCGGCCAGAATCATCGGAATGCGCGCCGATTCCTCATAAAACGACGCCTTTTGCGCCCATAAATGCCCGCCTAATCCCTCGCCATGATCGGAAATGAACGCCACAATCGTGTTGCGCTCCAGATCCGCCTCGCGCAATGCCGCCAGCACCTGCCCCGTGCAGCGGTCCACCTCCTCCACCGTCCGGTAGTAATCGTGAATGTAATGCCGGATGTCGTCGCGCCGCCACGACAATGCAATCCCCACCGCCTGCGACATCGCGTCATAGCCCGTCCGGCGGTGAAACTGAATCGCTTCGGGCTCCAGCGGGTCCACCGCCATGTTGCCCGGCGCGGGCGGATACCGGTCCGGATCGGCGTGCTGCCGCGAACCCGGATGCGCCCGAATCCAGTAGCACACATCGTGCGGATTCATGAACGAAGCCACGTGCAGAAACGGCTGTTTCGGCTTGCCCCGCAGCCACGCGGCGGAAGCATCCGCCAGGGGCCGGTCCATCTTCTCGCCCAGCGCATGCCCGCCAATCAGCCGCGTGAACCCCGTCATTCCATCGAACCCGCGCGGCAGATGCCACTTGCCTCCATAGACCGTCTCGTAACCCGCGTTCCGGAACAACTCGCCCAGCGTCGGTACCCCCTCGCGCACCGCCTGCCCGTTCAACCGCACGCCCGTTTCGTGCGGCATCCGCCCCGTAAAGATCGACCCCCGCGACGGCGAACACACCGGATATGTGCAATACGCCGCCGAAAATCGCGTCCCCCGCTCCGCCAGCGAATCCAGCGCCGGCGTCTTCAACCACGGATTCGCCGCACACGACATCGCATTGTGCGTCTGCTGATCCGTAATAATCAGAAGGACATTCGGCCTCTCCACCGCCGCCAGCCCGGTCACCCCGGCCGCCACCTGCATGAACCCGCGACGATCCATCATGATCCATTCAGTGTACGCAATCCAGCCCCCCACGGCCCCCGGCTGACGAGCCTCGCGCGTCAGCGCGAGGCAGTGGAGGCCCTCCGTGCCGGGGACCAAATTCCCGCCGGTCCTTCTCCTCCGGCACTTTTTTAACCAGCCTCTTTTCAACCACTTCCCGCCAGGCCCCACCGCCACCCGCGAAGTGGAGCCAGAAGCTCCCCATCCCGGCCCTAATCATTTCCACAACTTACAGCCAGAGAATAAGTACCGGAGCAACCGACCCAACCCGAAATCGGTCCCAGGCACCAATTCCATCTGCCTCCAGCGCCTCCGCCCCAACCGCCAGGCGCCCCCCGCCCGAAACCCGTTCACACCGCTTCAAAAACAATATTTCGTCCCGAATCAGTCACATAGCAAATCCCCCCGTTCGGATCCCCCAATCCCCCTTTTCCAATTAAATCGAGGTGAAAAACACGATGTCCGAACACAAC
>DNFG01000213.1 GCA_003487005.1 Bryobacterales bacterium | reverse complement strand
GGCGCGGGCGGCGGCGCTGAGGGTGCATTTTCACGCGGCGGGGCTGGTCAAACGGGCGGGGGAGTTGCTGGCGGCGGGGGACGCGAAAGAGGCGGAACGGCTGTACAAAGAGGCGCTGGGGCTGCTGGTGCTGGAGCATCCCGCGCTGGCGCCGTTGCGGGCGGAGATCGAGGAGCAACTGGCAAAATTTTGAGATAAGCTTGTCGGAACAGTGGAAAGGAGATTCCAGGAATGAGCGAGAGTCAGACAGGCGCGAAGTCGCGGCGCGAGTTTTTCACGGCGACTGGACGGGCGGCGGGGGTGTCGGCGCTGGCCGGGGTGGCGCTGCCGCACGTGCACGCCGCGCAGGACAGCACGGTGGAACTGGCGCTGGTGGGTTGCGGCGGCCGCGGCACGGGCGCGGCGATCAACGCCTTGTCGACCAGGCTGGGGCCGACGAAGCTGGTGGCGATGGCCGATGTCGTGCCGGCGAAGATGAATTCGAGTTACGACAAGCTGAAGTCGGCGCTTGGGGATCAGGTGGATGTGCCGCCGGAGCGGCGATTCCTCGGCTACGACTCGTTCAAGAACGCAATGAGCGCGATGAAGAAGGGCGGGGTGGTGATTCTGGGGACGCCGCCGGCGTTCCGGTGCACGCATTTCGCGCTGGCGATCGAAAAAGGGCTGCACTGCTTCATGGAGAAGCCGGTGACCGTGGACGGTCCAACGACGCGGAAGATGCTCAAGCTGGCGGAACTGTCGATCCAGAAGAACCTGAAGGTGGGCGTTGGGTTGATGGTCAGGCACTGCGAGGCGCGGCAGGAGTTGCATGACCGGATCCGGTCGGGGCAGATCGGAGAAATCATCTCGATGCGGGCGTACCGGATGGGCCAGGGAGGCGGAATCGCGCCGCCGAAGCCGGCCGGCATGAGCGAGGTGGCGTATCAAATTTCGCGGTTCCACGCGTTTTTGTGGGCCAGCGGGGGCGTTTTCAGCGACTATTACATTCACCAGATCGATGAATGCAGCTGGATGAAGGGCGCGTGGCCGGTGAGCGCACACGGGATGGGCGGCCGGCATTACCGCGGCGATTCATTCGACCAGAACTTTGACACGTACTCGGTGCAGTATGTGTATCCGGACGGGACGCGGCTGTTCTTCGACGGGCGCAATATGAAGGGCGCCCGGGACGAGTTCGCGAGCTACGCGCACGGGACGAACGGCTCGGCGGTGATTTCGACCCGGGTGCACACGCCGGGGCGGACGCGCATCTACAAAGGGCACAACATTCCGTGGGTGGAGAGCGCGAAGGATCAGTTGCCGGCCAATGATCCGAATCTGGTGTGGGCGTTCCCGCAGCCGGAGAAGACTCCGTATCAGCTGGAATGGGATCATCTGATGGCGGCGATCCGCGAGGACAAGCACTATAACGAGGTCAAGCGGGGCTGTGAAGCCAGTCTGGTGACGTCGATGGGCCGGATGGCGGCGCACACGGGGCGGATCGTGACGTACGAGCAGATTTTGAACTCGGACCACGAATTCGCGCCGAATGTGGACACGCTGACCGAAGCCGGGCCGGCGCCGCTGCTGCGTGGGCCGGACGGGCGGTATCCAGTGCCACAGCCCGGGATCGTGACGGACCGGGAATACTGAGCGCGGAAGATTCTGGCGACGTTGTACCCATTACCCCCCAAAGGCGGGTAGTGGGTACGTCTTTTTGAGTGGATTACTCTCCAGAACCAGCGATTATCTGCCGATAGAGAAAGCAGAGTTACTGAGAGATGTTCCAAGTCATCACAGTGAGTGCATCGGCGGAGAGGGGGCACTTCCTCCGGCACCTGGTGCATGCCACCGGGCAGTTGCTGCTGTTGCGTGAACTGGAGACGCCGCTGGATGAGTTGGGGGCGCACAAGGCGCTGGCGCTGCATCATCCGGACGTGATGGTGGTGGACCTGACTGGGGGGGAAGAGGGGGCGCTGGCTGCGTATCTGTTAAAGCGGGGGGCTCCGTCGACGCCGGTTGTGGGGATTGGGGGGAGCGAAGAGGTGCGGGCGTCGGTGGGGCAGATCGGGGTGGCGGCGTTCACTTCAGACCGGCCGGAGCCGGCGGAACTCCTGAGCGCGGTGGGGGTGGCGCTGCATCACTCATGCGGGGTCCTGGAGGAAAAGCTGCTGAGTTTTCTCCCCGCGAAAGCGGGGAGCGGATGTACGACGGTGGTGGCGAACACGGCGGCGGCTCTGGCCCGGTTGGGGCGGAAGGTGTTGGTGATCGAGGCGGACTTGCGGTCCGGTGTGCTGCCATTTCTGCTGGACCTGCCGGTGCGGCATTCGCTGCAGAGTCTGTTATCGGACTCTTCTGGGATCGATGCCTTTCGCGTGAACAACTGTGTGACGCAGGCGCATGAGGTGGACTGGCTGTTGTCGAGCCGGGCGATTGATGCGCCGCTGCCGTGCTGGTACGACTATTTCCGGCTGCTGGAAGTGGTGCGGCCGCGGTATGACTTTATCCTGGTGGATCTGCCGGAGTTGGTGAATGTGGCGACGGTGGAGTTCGTGCGGCGGTCGCGGCGGGTCTACGCGGTGTGCACACCGGAGTTGTTATCGATGCGACTGTGCAAGCAGCGGTTGGCGGAGTTGGAACACTGGAGCGTGCCGACGGAGCGGACGCAACTGGTGGTGAACCGGTGGCACGCGGACGACCTGGCTCCAGCGGAAGTGGAGCGAACGATCGGGCGGCAGGTTGCGCAAGTGGTGCCGAACAGTTATCCGGCGGCGCGGGCGGCATCGACAGAAGGCCGGCCGGTGGACCCGGAGACCCGATTGGGGCAATCGTTCACGGAGTTCGCCAGCCGGATCGCGGGCGTGGAGTACAAGGTGGCGGCCGCGGGACTGGGCGATCGCCTGAGAGCCGTGTTTTCAAGAAGTTAGGCTAGGCGCTGCGGACGCCGAGCTTCTTGAGGAAGGTGATCATCGGGCACCAGTTGGTGAAGGCGCTC
>DNFG01000048.1 GCA_003487005.1 Bryobacterales bacterium | reverse complement strand
GATTCACTACGAAACCCAGTCCCGCTTCCTCTTCCAGCAGTTGATCTCCCGTGGTTGGCGCGGCATGCCCCCACCCAATCAGCGCCCCGGCCACTGGGCCGGCCGTGTCCTGATGGAACAAACCACCTGCCGCAACCTCCTGGTCGAAGCCTACGTCGGCGGCTGGGTCGAAGAAGACCTCCTCAGCAACCTCAAGACCGGCCTCGGCGGCGCCCAGGTCCGCTTCTCCCGCACCGCCGCCCCCCTCGCCCCCCGCCTCGAACCGGCCAACGAGCGCTCTCACTGCGCCCTCCTCTGCATCGCCTGTGAACTCGCGCCCGCCCGCCTCGAACAGATCCGCCAGGCCAACTGGCTCGAACTCACCCGCGCCGATTACCGCCTCTTCCTCAAACCTCCCGTCATCACCACGGCCGGCGCCGGCGGCATCACCGAAATCCACTTCGGCGAAGCCAGCCTCCCCGCCTGGGTCACCCATTCAGGCGGCTTCTCCTTCCCCGAAGGCTGGGGCCGCTGGACCGAAGGCCCCGTCGCCGAAATCACCTTCCGTGACCCCCTCCCCGAAGGTGCACGCATCGGCGTCGAAGGCTATGCTTTCCCCACCATGGCCGGAATTCCGCTCACCGTCGAAGCCGGACCCCTCAGCGAACCACTCACCTTCGAGGAAGGACAGCCTCAACTCCAATGGCTCTCCGCCAAAGCCCCCGCCGGCGTCACCACCCTCCGCCTCCACATCCCCAAACCCGGCCAGCCCGCCGTCGTCTGGCCCGGCTCGGGCAACGACTACCGCCAACTCGGCCTCGCCCTCGCCCGGATCATCATCGAACGCCCCCCGCGCTGATCCCGTCGCGCTTGTCATCACCCCTCCTCCTCTCCTAGTCTGAAAGGGCTGCACCATGCTCCTCGCCATCGACGCCGGCAATACCAATGTCACCATCGGGGTCTTCGACGGCCCCCTCCTTCGCACCCGCTGGCGCCTGCGCACTGTCGCCGACCAGACCGCCGACGAGTGGGGCCTCAAGTTCCGTGAACTCCTCGCCTCCGAAGGCCTCTCCACCGCCCAGATCGACGCCACCATGGTCTCCAGCGTCGTCCCCCCACTCGAAACCTCCCTCTCCGCCATGGCTCGCCGCTACCTCCTCCACGAGCCCATCTTCGTCACCGGACGCACCGAAACCGGCCTCAACATCCTCTACGACAACCCCCGCGAAGTCGGCGCCGACCGCATCGTCAACGCCGTCGCCGCCCTCCACAAATACGGCGGCCCCTGCATCGTCGTCGACCTCGGCACCGCCATCACCTTCGATGCCGTCTCCGGCAATTCCGAATACCTCGGCGGCATCATCTGCCCCGGCATCGGCATCTCCATCTCCGGCCTTTTCACCAAAACCGCCCGCCTCCCCATGGTCGACTTCCGCGAACCCGAAAAACTCATCGGCACCAATACCGTCGGTTCCATCCAGTCCGGTATCTACTACGGCGCCATCGGCATGATCGACGGCATCCTCGAACGCCTGATCGCCGAAATGGGCGGTAATGTGAAAACCGTCGCCACCGGCGGCCAGGCCTCCCTCATCACCCGCGGCTCCCAATTCGTCAAGACCGCCGACGACGACCTCACCCTCGAAGGACTCCGCCTCATCTGGGAGCGCAACCACGCACAATGAGCGAAGATCCCGGCTGGCGCCTCAATTACTTCAACTACTTCACCGAAATCGAGGAGCATTTCCAGAAAGCCCGAGGCACCGGCCTCTTCCTCCTCTCCCCCCTCGATTGGGCCCTGATCGAAAGCTGGAAAGCCGCCGGCGTCCCCCTCGAAGCCGCCCTCAAGGGCATCGACGAAGCCTTCGACAAATGGCGCGCCCGCCCCAAACGCACCCAGATGATCAACGGCCTCGCCTACTGCACCCAGGCCGTCATGGATCACGCCCAGCGCGCCGCCGATAACGCCCCCGCCGCCGAAGGCGCCGCCCCCGCCGAAGCCGCTTCCCCCTTCCCCCGCGACTCCGTCCTCGCCCACCTCGAAAAAGCCGCCACCCAACTCGACGCCCTCCCCGGCTACGAGGAAATCGCCGCCTCCCTCCGCCAACTCGCCCAGAATCTCGACCTCCACTTCCACGACCTCCAGGAATTGGACCAGCGTCTCACCGCCCTCGAAGACAAAATGGCCGCCCTCGCCCGTACCCGCCTCTCCGACGAGGATCTCTTCCGCATGCGCCGCGAACTCGACCTCCAACTCCGCCCCTATCGCGGCAAAATGTCCACCGACCAGATCGCCAAACTCGAAAAAGCCTTCCTCGACCGCGCCGTCTACGACCGCTTCTCCCTCCCCCGCCTCAGCCTCTTCTTCGTCACCTGACCCTCACCCGTTATATGATGACGGGCAGACCGGTTCACTCGACAGAGGCTCCCCATGTCCACTTCCCGCCGCGGATTTCTCTTCACTTCCCCTGCGCTCCTCGCGCAAACCGCCCCCTCCAACCTCATCCGCATCGGCCTCATCGGCGCCGGAGGCCGTGGCCGCTACCTGATGGGCGAACTTGCGAAATCCCAGGAGTCCAACTTCGCCATCACCGCCGTCTGCGACGTCCACCGCCCCTCCCTCCAGGCCGCCGCCGCCGCCATCGAAAAACAGTACGGCGCACCCCCGAAAACCTCCACCCGCTACCAGGACATCCTCGCCAACAAGGACGTCGACGCCGTCATCCTCGCTGCCCCCGATCACACCCACGCCCGGATGCTCAAAGAATCCGTCGAAGCCGGCAAGGACGTCTACTGCGAAAAGCCCATGGGCACCAACCTCGCCGAAGCCCGAGCCGCCTTCCTCGCCGTCAAACGCTCCCGCCAGATCGTCCAGATCGGCACCCAGCGCCGCTCCGAAGGCCCCTACGTCGAAGCCGCCCGCCTCTTCCGCGAAGGCATCATCGGCAAAGTCACCCGCGTTGACCTCCAGGTCCACTTCCAGGAACCCCGCTGGCGCCGCGACTTCCACATGGTCCAGCCCGCCGACATCGATTGGGAAGCCTTCGACTTCGGCCGCAAACTCGGCCCCTTCGACGCCCGCAAATGGCGCGAATGGCAGCTCTTTTCCCCCCTTTCCAACGGCATTCCCGGCCTCTGGATGTCCCATCTCATCGATCTCGCCCACTGGTTCCTCGACGACCCCTACCCCCGCTCCGTCGTCGCCTCCGGTGGCGTCTTCCTCTGGAAGGACGGCCGCCAGACCTCCGACGTCTTCCACGCCCTCCTCGATTACCCCAAGGACTTCCTCGTCTCCTTCGCCATGTCCCTCACCAATTCCGCCGGCAACCGCAACCTCTGGTTCGGCGAAAAGGGCATCTTCGACGGCGACCGCCTCGTCTTCCTCCCCGAAGGCTCCCGCAACCCCGATCGCCTCGCCGAACCCCGCAAAATCGAGCCTTCCCGCCTCAATTCCCACACCGATAACTGGCTTCAATGCATCCGCTCCCGCCAGACCCCGCGCGCTGACATCCAGGCCGGCTTCTCCCACGCCGTCGCCGGAACCATGGCCGCCGCTGCCCTCGAAACCGGCCGGCGCATCACCTTCGATCCCGGCAAACTGGAGTTTTCCTGATGATGAGACGTGATTTCCTCTCCCTTTCCGCCGCCGCGATGGTCCCCGTCCGCAAGGACGCCCCCCCCATCCGCTCCATTGATGTCTTCCAGGTCGTGTATCCGACCAAGGCCTACTTCCGCTTCTTCGAGAACAGCGAACGGCCCACCGTCGTCGTCCGCGTCAACACCGAAGACCCCAAACTCACTGGCTGGGGCCAGTCCGTCCCCTCCCCCGTCTGGTCGTACGAGTCCGTCGATACCGTTCTCGCCACCTATAAACGCCTCGTTCCCGCCCTCCAGGGCCAGAATCCCACCGATCTCGCCAACGCCCACCAGATCATGAACCGCCTGATCGGGCCCTCCTTCTCCACCGGCGCCCCCATCGCCAAGGCCGGACTCGATCTCGCCCTCCATGACCTCGCCGGCAAGATCGCCGGCAAAAGCGTCCCCGAACTCTGGGGCCTCAAACCCCTCGACCGCATCACCATCAGCTACACCCTCAACCCCCAGAAACTCGACGACATCGAACCCATGATGGCCCAGGGCCGCAGCGAGAGCTACCAGCACTTCAACATCAAAGTCGCTCCCG
>DNFG01000108.1 GCA_003487005.1 Bryobacterales bacterium | reverse complement strand
TGGCCTGCTGATCATGGCGGCGACAAACAGCCTCGACGGGCTTGAGCCGACGCTCATTCGCGACGGCCGCTTCGACTTGAAGTTGAGACTTGACCTTCCGAACCAGGCAGAACGCGAGGCCATCCTTACAAGCATGCTGAAGACCGGTTCTCATGCTGCGCCGGCGATTGCGGAGATTTCGCGGCGGACGCCCGGGTGGAGCCCTGCCCGGTTGCGGGCACTGATTGACCGAGCCATCCTGCAGGCCGGCGGGCGTCCAGTCACGGACGACGACATTCTGGCGGCGCTCGAGGAATCCGGAGGCAAGGATCGGCCGCAGGTCGAAGCTGTTAACTGGGATGATGTTGTCCTTCCGGGGCCGGTGATTTCCGACATCAAGGCTATTCTCCGGCTGCTCGTGCCTGGAACTGCGGAGCAACTCAGGGTCCCTGCGCCTACCGGCCTAGTGCTTGTCGGGCAACCTGGAACGGGCAAGACCCTTGTGGCGCGGCTCATCGCCTCCCAGGCGATGCGTAGCTTTTATGCGATCACGCCGAGCGACGTCCTGTCAGGCGTAGTAGGTGGTTCGGTCAAACGACTCGCGGAAGTCTTCGCCCGGGCGCGGGAACACGCGCCGTCAATCCTCTTCTTCGACGAAATGGATGCGCTGTTCCCCGCGGTCACTGGGTATGGGAGCCAGCACGACATTCAACTGGTCGAGCAAGCCCTCATCGAGATCAGCGAGCTTCGCTCCGAGCATCAGGTCTTCTTGATTGGGACAACCAATGACCTTTCTCGAATCGACCCTAGAATTCTGCGAGGCGGGCGGTTCAGCGAGAAGATCGAGATCGGATTGCCGGACGTTGAGGGGTACCGTCGCCTCCTGGAGATGACCTTCGGACCCACTCAGTTGGCCTCCGACCTCACCACTCCGAGGCTTGTGGAAATGGTGCGGGGGCTCAGTCCGGCCGAGATCACCGCTGTTGTCACAGCAGCCAAGCGCTTCGCTCTAGCCAGGACTCCCGAACAGGCGACTGCCTTGCTGCCTATCGAGGAAAGGGACGTCGAGCAGGCCATCGCGCGCATCCGTTAGCCGGATTCCACCAACTCGTTTCTGGAATCTGCAGTCCCGCCTTATTCTGCCTTCCAAGTTCATGCTGCCGCATGAGCCCATCTCAGATCTGGGAGGTACACCTCGATGAACACACTTTTGGGGGACCGGCGATCGGCTGCGCTACTGCTGGCCGCCGTTCTCCTTCTTCTCACAAGCACACACGCTGTCTTGCTGGCACAGAACCTCGGCGCGGCGCCCCAGACGAACGTCGCCGTCCAAGGTCAAACCGGCGCTCAGCCGGAAGGCGCGTTTCTCAACCTCGTCAACTGGATTGGCAACGTCATCGCGCCAGTTGGCGCTGGTCTCGCGATCGCCGGGGGACTCGTCTCGTACATCTCCGGCCGCGGCGTCATGCGGTACGTCGTGACGGCGCTGGGCTGCCTGGCCGTCTCGGGCGTCACACGACTGCTCGAGTTCTGGATCAACCAGGGCGGCGGTGGCGTCTCCTGATCGCCTATGGACCTTGGCCGGGAGCGTGAGAGTGATCCCCGCTCCCGGCATCCGTAAAGGGACATCCCATGCCAACTCTTCTCTACGACGTGATGCGAGTGCTCCTGCTGCTGACGGGACCTGCTGCGTTCATCTGCCTGCTGAACGCCGGAATCGCATTGCGCAAGGAAGGAGGCACGGTGTTCTGGATCGGAGGCGGGTTCTCGAAGTGGATGCTGTGGGCGGTGATCTTCCTTGGTCTGGAGCCCACGCTGACGTGGTTTCAGTTCCTCGGCATTCCGGTCTTCTTCCCTCCGGGCTTCGCCATTGGCACACCGTGGCTGGCGAACATCCAGCAGGGGATTTCGACTTTCGTGAATTCCTTCGTCGTAGCCAGAATCGCGCCGGTTGCCGCAGCGTACTTCGTCGTCAGGGCGGTCCTGGATGCGGCATCGGGCGCCGGGCCGCTACCCTCGCTACTCAGCGCCATGTTCCTGCTCGCCATCTCCAGCACCCATGCGCTCATCGATGCCTGGACTCCGGTTGGCAACCGCTTCTCCATCGCCCTGGGCCTGGAGACGATGTGGACCTATCTCGCGAGCCGCATCATGCCGATCGCAGCGGGACTCGCCATTTGTGGAGCGATCGTCCAGTTCGCCTTCAACCGCCCCGGCTATCTTCGGCTCATTGCCTGCGCCGCCGGCTTCCTCACGGTGAGCGCGCTCTGGATTCTCATCAACCGGATGATGTGACGCAGGAGAGACCTCATGGACTTCCTGACCGGACTCACCAATCTGACGAACTGGTTCGGCAATGTCATCATGCCGACGCTTGCGGGCCTCTTTTTCGTCGTTTCGGTCCTTCGGTTCTCCCGCGGAGGGTCCCACCAGTACTCGATGTACGCGGGTTTCGCGGCCCTGATGGTGTCCGGGCTACTGAGAGCGATCGAGCGGTTCGCGCTGCAGCGGGCCTGGAACGATCCTGACGCAGTCTGGATCACGCTGCTGGGTTTGGTGAACTGGTCCGCCAATGTCTTTCTTCCCCTCTACGGCGTGCTTCAGGTCGTCATCGGGGTCATGCACTTCGGTGGCATGGGCTTTCGGATCTACCCGGGAGCGCCGTGGGCGAGGCACATCCTCTCGGCCATGATCTGCTTTGGGCTTTCTGGAGTTCTTCGGCTGGCTGAGTTCTTCATTGCACAAGGAACGGGAGGCGTGAGTTGAGGCCATGGCGATCGAAGTAACGCCAGTTCATCGGAATCTGCACCAGCGGGTGACGTTCTTCTACCTCGAGTTCGAGGATCTGTTCCTGGTGATCGGGCTGGCCGCCGTCATGAACATCTTCGGCCGGTTCCTGAACCGTGAGCTCTACGGAGTCCCTCTGGGGATCGTTCTGCAGTACGTGGTGCCCTTGATTGCGGTGCCCGTGCTGATGCTCTTCAAATACGGAAAGCCCCGCGGCTACTTGCGCGATCTCCTGGTGTGGCACGCGAAGCCGCACATCTACTGTGGCCTCGAACCGGACCGGGAGTTCACTTCCGAGCTCTTGCGCTAGGAGGATGGAATGCCGATCACTGAGGCGAAATACCAAGAAGCACTCCGGCGGCCGGCGCTCTGTGAGTTGCTACCGGTGCGCGATTATCTGGACGGGGTGATGGTGCAGGTGGATGGGAGTCTGGTCGCCGGCTACGAACTGACCGGGATCAACGGCTTCTACCACGACGACGGGATGCGGAACCGCTCGAAGCACGCGCTCGAAGCGCTGATCCGGTCGCTGCCGGAGCGTTCGATGCGCCTTCAGATGCGATTCGAGATCTGCCAAGGGATCGGAGATGCGCGATCTGCGTACCCGCAACTGAACCGGAATGAGAACGCTGTGCTCCAAGCGATCGATCGCGAACGAATGGAGCGCTGGGACTCGAACGAATGTCGCGGACACTATCTCCGCCACCTTCTCCATGCCTACTTCGTCTGGAATCCTCGAATCCATCACGAATTGGCCGAGCGCCTGCAAGGCAAGAAGCGCGGCGTGTTTAGCCTGTCCGTCGAGAAGTGTGTCGAACGCGCGCGCCGCGAGCACGAAGATCTCTTGTCCGAGTTCGGCAGTCTTCTGGCTGGCGTCGAACAGACCCTAGTCTCTACCGGCATGGGTGTTCGAAGGATGTCCGATGACGAGATGTTCCTGGAGGCCAAGCGTGCCTTCAACCCCGCGTTTGTGGACCGGAGTCCCATGCGTCGAGCCGACTATGCGCTCCACTACCGAAGCGCACGTAGCCAGGTCACCAACACCAGCATTGAGGACGAACAGGAGAACTTCATCCAGGTGGGCGGACTCCTCTACACCCTGGTGAGCCTGAAGGATCTCCCGGACGGCACGTTTCCCGGCATCCTGCGCGAGTTGATGGTGCTCGACTTCCCGATCATCGTCAGCGCCGAGGTGACGATCCCCGACCAGACGAAGATCCTGGAACACTTCAAAGGCCGTCTCCGGCGCATGCAGGCCGCGCAGCGCGACTCGAACGGCGGGTTCAAGATCAACGTCGAGGCGCAAGTGGCGCAGAACCAGCTTCAAGAGGTTCTGCAGGCTGTCATCTCTTCCTCGCTCAAGGTCTGCAATTACTCACTCGTGATCGCCGTTCGGACGTCCCGGCCCATCGTGAGCAGAACGGATGCGGACGAGGCCCAGCGCACGCTGAACGACCGCCGGCAGCGAGTCATCCATGCCGTGACCCGGATGAACGGAGCGCGGGCCATCCCAGAGTCACTCGCTCAGCGGCGATTGCTTATCGGGACACTACCGGGCATGGCACAGGAGAACAAGCGGGATCTGAGTTGCCTTACTCTCCACGCGGCGGATCTGCTTCCGATTGAGACGCCGTGGCAGGGCACGCCGCAGTCGCCGCTGATGCTGCTCGAAACTCCGTACCGGCAGCTGATTCCGTTCTCGCCCTACGACCCCTCCGTCGGCGACGCCAACATGCTGTTCATGGCGAAGTCCGGCGGCGGGAAGACGTTTATGGCGCAGATGTTCCTGCTGATGATGGCACGCGCCAATCCGCTGATCTCGATCGTGGAAAGAGGCGACTCGTACCGGCCGTTGGTGGAAGTGATGGGTGGCCGGGTGATCGAGGTCGACCTCGAAGGCACAGAAACCCTGAACCCATGGGATCTGCCGCCTGGCGCCCTTCAGCCGACAAAGGACAAGATCGCCTTCCTGAAGAACCTGACCCGGCACATGATCGGCGACTTGGGGCAATCCGACACGTCCATCCTCGACAACATCCTCTCGGAGGCGATCGCTAGGGTCTACAAGCGGGCGGCGGTCCGCGTGGACAACAAGACTCCTACGTACACCGACCTTCGAAACGAGCTCTCTACATGGACCGATGAGGAGCGGATCGAGCACATTCGCGAACTGGCGCTGCTCGCTTCAGTGGCACTCCGGCAGTGGACCGGCGAGAAGGGCGTCTACTCGAAGCTCTTTGACCGGCACACGACGATCCGGACTGATGCCAACTGGCTGTTCTTCAACATCGAGGGCTTGAGTTCTGACCCTCGGCTTGAAACCGCGATGAGCATGTTGATCGCCCAGGCTATGTCGGAACGCGCGTCTGGAAGATCAGGCCAGCCGTCCATCACGGTCCTGGACGAATGCTGGTCGCTGCTCGAGTCGCCGGTTCTGGCAGACTGCGTGGTCCAACTCTTCCGAACGGCCAGGAAGCGAGGCGCAAGCGTCTGGGGGATCTCGCAGACTCTGGAAGACTTCGTTGGCACCAAACAGCGACCGAAGGAGCACGGTGCCGGAATCCTGCGGAACACGTCGGTCAAGGTCATCGGCCAACAACCGGGCGACGTGAGCCCCCTGGTTGAGCATCTGGCACTGAACGAGGTCGCGCTGGGCGAAATCAAGCGATTCGCGGCGCCGCGTAAAGGGCGTAGCGCTGAAGTCCTGCTGGTGCTCGGAGAGAAGTCGGAAACCACGCAGACGATTCGGCTGGTGCCGACGCCCATCGACTACTGGATCGCTACGACTTATCCGAGAGAACGGGCCTATCGTGCCTACGTCTTGAGTCTTGACCGGAATCGGGACCGCAGCCTGATTGAGATTTATCGCGAGTTGGGCGAGCGTTTTCCCAACGGCTTAGCCGATGTCGACGCACTGCCAGAAGAGCTTTCAGGCAGTGTTCAGATGGCCTCAGCCCCCAAACGACGGCTGACGGGCCTTCCGGCAACAGGAGGGGAGCATGCTTGACTGGCAACATCTCACGAAACTCCTTGCCGTCAGCTTGGCCCTGATCCTGGCGATGGCGATTGTTGCGCCTCAACCGGCTCATGCGCAGTTCAGCCTCGGAGGGATTACCGGGGCGTTCAACCTGGTGAATCAGGTTGCGAATAACATCCTCAGCTTCATCAACAACACGATGCGGCCGTTGCTGGAGGGTGTCCAGTCCGCCGCCCAGGCCCTTCAGGGCTTCCTGAATCAGCTGCGCAACCTCTGGGAGCAGGTCGTCTGGCCACTTTCGGAGATCAACCGCGCCCGCAATCTCGCCACGAACCTGATCGCGACCTTTCGTGGCCTCCTCAGCAACCTGTACTCGATTGGTGTCAACAGCGCACAGCTGCCGAACCCGAGCCGCCTGGAGGCAGTGATGCGGAATCGCCAGGTCGGGGATCACGCGCAACTTGTTGCGGAATTCCAGCAGACCTTTGGATCACTCCCGGCCCCTGCGGAGGTTCATCCCGAGGAACGCAACCTGATCGACGTCGACGACGCCCTGGCGATCGATCAACTCATGACTCTGAAGATGGGCGACGCGTCGGCGGACAACACACTGCGAGCTGCAGAGGCCATCGAAGAGGAAGCTACGCGGATAGCCCCCGGCAGCGCTGCCATGTCAGCGGCTGCCGCTTACATCGCTGCGTTCCAGAGCCAGGCGCACATCCAGAAAATGCTCGCCGGGCAACTCCGGCAGGAGGCAGCGCGGCTCGCCCACGACACGATGACGCTGAAGCGGGGCGCCAACTTCACGCGGGAGTCGCGGACGAAAGTCTCGGAGCTGAGCAAGTAGGAGGAACGATGCCAGCACTGTCCCAACTCTGGAGCATCCTCGTACGCAACCGGACACGGCTGATCGCACTTCTACTGATCGTCTCGTTTTTCGCGCCTCAGCCGGCCAACGCGCAATTCGGCTTTCTGCTCGGCTTGATCAACATCGTCACCAGCGGAATGAACACGCTGAACAACGTCATGACGAGCGTCAACAACACCCTTCGCAACGTGATCGGGCCAATCCTGCAGCAGATCAACTCGATCATGACCGCGGTACAACAGATCATGAGCGCGATCTTCGACTTCCAGCGGAACGTGATCTACCCGCAGCAGGCGATTGACCGGGCGCGCGCCCTGGTTGGGCAGGTTCAGGGCATCTACGCGACCATTCGCGGGATCTGGAATGTCATCGTTCGCAGCGCCACATTGCCGAACCCGCGGCAACTCGAATCCGTGCTTCTCTCCAGGGACGCCGGGCAGATCGGAGCCGTCGGCGGGAATTTCTCCGCCGTCTATACGCCGCTTCCTGCTGCGGCCGAGGCTCATCCGGCGCAACGCGACCTGATCGACAGTTCGGATGCCGCCGCCCAGGCCGCTATGAAACGGGCCATCGCGATCGACGCCATCGCCGATCAGGAACTTGCCGCCGCCGAGCAGATGATGACCGCCCTGCAGTCCACCGCTCCCGGAACGGCCGAGATGATTGGCGCACAAGCGGGCGCGTGGCTTGTTCGTTCACACGCCTACACCCAACAGGCACTGGCGGAGTTGATGCGGATCCGGACGATCGAGTTGGCGACGCAAAGCGCCCGGATGAAGGAGTCGGCGCGATTCACGCGCGAAACCCGGAACAAGCTCACCGAGCTGAACAAGTAGGAGGTCAAAGCAGTGTTTCTGTTTGAGCAGATGTTCAATACGGCCCTCAATGGGATCAACTCGGCTGGCCTGATGAGCACCATTCTCACCGTCGCCTACGGGATTCTCCTTGCTTCGCTCCTTTTCGCGGTCTACGAGGCGTGGGTTCGTGGGGGCGATGTCCGTGCGCTCGGGGTGTCGGCCGTGAAGTACCTAGCTCTGGGATTGCTCTTCTTCAATGGAGGTACGGTCTACGATTCTGTCGTTAGAGCCGCTCTGGATGCTTTCAACCAACTCGCTCACGCTATGGCCGGAGTTGGCCCGAGTGATGTCTTCCGGAACTGGAGGAATGAACTCATAGCTGCGGCCGGCTCGGGCACGTTCTTGAACATGGTTACGGGCGGCATCGCGGGGCTCATGAGCGCGGTGCTGTTGCTGATCGCCATGATTCTCTATCCGGTCTCCTATGCCATCTTCGCGATCCTGTACGCGTTCTACGGCACGATCCTGTACACGACCGGCCCACTCGTGCTGGCGCTCCTGCCGACAATGGGGTTCGGCGCGTTGGCTCGGCGGTACGCGATCAACTTCATGATCTTCGGTGCCTGGGGGCTGATCTACGGAGTCTTTTGCCGGCTCGCTATTGCTCTGAACATCAACAGCATGGCTGCGATCACAGGTGCGGGAAACTTCGGCGGGCTGCTGACAGGTGCCACCGCAGAAGTGCTGCTTGCCGCAGCGAGCATCCTGTTCTCCGTCTGCATCCTGCTGATTCCCTTCCTGGCGAAGCGGATCGTTGAGGGCGACCTGGGCTCGACTATGTTAACGGTGCTCGGAACCGCCGCGGCGATGGCGCAGGCGGCTGTGGCGACCGCATCCGGTGCGACGGAAGGGTTCGGCCGCACCGCGTCTTCCGGTAGTGGAGCGGAGAGCGCGGGAACGGGTAGTGCTGTGCCCAGCGGCGCGCCACCCGCACCGCCGCCTCCCGCTGGCGCGGGACAAACCGTGGGCAGCACAACGCCTCAAACTGGCGCTCCATCGGGTCCACGGCAATCAACGGGATCGATGGGTCAACATCGTCCGGTCAACATCCCCCATGCGGTTGGATGGCTTGCCGGCGCTGCGGCAGCGCTTGGCGTTCAAGGTGGCCAGCGAGTGGTTCAGGCAGGGCGGGGGCTGGCGTCGAGAGTGGCGGCTCCCTCTCGGAATTCGGATTCAGCCTAAAGGAGGCGAGAGGCGATGTTTAGCCTTCAACGCAAGGATCGATCAAAGCTTCCGGATAAGCAGCAGATCTCCAAGTATTACGAGATGGACGGCGCTCTACGCGCCTACGCCAACCGCATGGCCGTGCTCGGCCTCACCTGCGGATTGTTGGCGCTACTGGCACTCGGGCTCTTTGCCTACGTGCGTATACAACCGCCGGTGGTAATCCGCGTAGATGGGGCTGGAGAGGCAACCGTTGTCGGGGGAACCGCCCTGCATGTCCGGACTCCGCTCGTGCCCTCCGTCCAAGCCCTGAGCTCATCCTCCTCCGAAACGGGAACTGCCCCGACCGATGTGGAGGGCCGCGCCATCGTGAGGAGGTTCCTCAACGCCTACCTGACCTACACACCGGCGAACGTCGAACGCCAGTACGCCGACGCGCTGAACCTGATGACCGTCAACCTCCGCACCTTCACGATGAACAAGTTCCGGGAGGACGACACCCTGGGCAAGATCAAGGCCGAGTCCATCACCTCGAGCATCAAGATCCGATCCATCGAACCAGTCGCGGGAATGCCCTGGGCCTACCAGGTCTTCGCGGCGAAGGAGATCCACCGGGTCACGACACAGCGAATCGAGCAGACCGAGAAGATGGTCTGCAGGTACCAGGTTAGGCTGGTCTACTCCGGCCGCTCGCAACAGCATCCGTCTGGTCTGCTCGTCGGGGAGTTTTGGGAGCAGCAGATGGTTGGGGATCGAGATATCGGGCTTGACCAGAAAAGTACCCTGCTAGATCGGTAGTAGGCTGGTGAAATGAGGTTCCCGATACAGGGAACTGGTGCTGCGGTTTGAGTTACATGTAGAACCGATATGAGGGATTGGGAGTCTGATTATCAGATAGCTCCGTCATAAGCAGCCCCACCTTGCGGGCAAAAGAAATTGTGATTGGGTATCGGCCGAGGCCCTCACTTGAGTTCCAGTTCATCTTCGTCAGCGCCAAGATCTCGCGAGCGCGCTCCCGGATATCAGTGGCCCCACAGGAACCTATCTCAAGAGGCGCCGGAATGTGCGGGCCAGGATACTCGTCCCAATAAGAAACGTACCCCATCGTGAACAGATAGGTCTCATTTCCGATGGTGCACAGGGTCCCGCGCCAGGGCTCTTGCATTCCCTTGCGGATGAGGCGAAAGGCCGTGCTGCGCATCCAGATCAGATCACATGCCGGGACTCGGGCCTCAGCCGCTGATCGGAATCCCTTCTCCTCCTCTGGCTGGTAGGTGCTTGACTTATGCACGACAACACGCGCGGGAAGCATACTAGCGAGTCCCTCGTACCTGTCGAGCACGTCGGTCACAAGGCTTGCTGCCTGAGCCTCGGTGAGATAAGGCTGGCGGTCTCTCCGCTGATCGTGAGGAACAAGTGAGCCTTTAAGCGCAAAGGGTTCTATCTCATTTGAGAAAGCCTGCGCAACGCTGGCGTAGACGACGTCCCCTTCACGGCGCTTGAGGTGATGGAATGAAATTCCGATGAAACACGTGTTGGCTGGCAGATCGGCCGGACGCCAAGGCTCGTGCCCTGACTTGTAGAAGAGTGATGTCGCGAAATTCCAGGCCCGCGTGGCGTGGCTGTGGCCTTCGGCGTCGGGGCGCACGATCGTTTCCCGGCGGAGGACTTGGACTGGCACCGGATTCTGGTGCGTCATGACCTTGGCTTTCAGAGCACGATAAAAGGTTCGGAACAGCAGGTCTTCTGCCTGAGTGCGCAACTCCTCTGCTGCTTTCAGTTCTTCCGGGGAAGGTTGAAAGAGAGACATCTGTTCCTGTTCCTCCTCCCGCTGTAGGCGCTCAAGAGCCTCTCGTTCGCCGGCCGAGAGCCTTGGGTTGCTGATTCTCATGTCGGCCAGCTCGTCAGGTAGGCAAACGATGATGCAGTCGGGCCTGGCATCGCCAAATAGCCCCTGGATCTTGGCGTCAAACAACTCCAGCAGCTCTTCAAACTTCTCTCCTGCCGAGGACCGGTGCAGAGCGAGTGCCAGCCGATCCTCATCAAGGGGTCGCACAAATCTGTCCTCAACGACAAACGTCACTCCCAGTGCCTGTGGCGCCCCAGGCCAGTTAGGATAACGACGAGCGCTCTTTTCTCGCGCAATTGCCATCTTGTTGAGCTTTGGCAGCCACGCGCGTGTCAGTTGAACATCCGCAGCCGTACCCACGATTCCAACACGAAGTTCTTTCGGCGTCGATTTGTCCGCCGCCCCGTACTTCGCCATGAGCCTCCGAGGCTCGACGCCGGTTTCATTGCCTCCGAAAATCAGTTTTGGCTCAGGTAGGCAATCAATTCTTATGTTCAGGGTCATGTTGGCTCAATCCGACCTCGGGCACTTCTACTGTCAGGAATGTCATGTCTATGAGGAGATCGTCAACGTGAAGATCACCGATGTTCATCGTCTCGGCGCCTCGACCGAGAAAGCTCGCCCAGAAAGCGAGATCAGCCTCGACGTTCTTGTTGCGATCAAACTTGATTCGGCGCGTTGCCTTGGCAGTCCTCGTAAACGCCGGCAGTGGCGTGAGTGCATCAGTGCCGGTAAACATGTAAAACGGCTTGATGCGCACGCACCACAGTCCGCTCAAGTCCACTATGTCGTATCCAAAGCCCTCGTTCTCAAACCAAGCTCGAGACCCGTCCGCCCGCTTCTTCACGACTTCGCGCCTATTGCCGCGACGTTGCGCACTATTCCATACCACCGTGCGCACCCCGCGATCTTTCCCTGCAAAGTACGCCCGGTGCTTACGACCAAGCTCGAGAGTCAGGCCATCTTCCTCGAACGATTCCAGCTCATATTCAAAGTGCTTCCGGAGCAACCACGAGAGGACCCGTTTTGAGTCCTCGGAAGCCTCGATCTTCTTGCGTGGGAGGGAGTTGCTCGCCCCCCTGACCACGATGGGGTCAAGCAGTTCCGTGAGAATTGGCAGTGGCGCAAAACTCCACAACTCGGTGCCGCGGTTCACAAATGTGCCACACTCCGCGAGATCGATGTTCGGAGGTCGGTAGCGAAGCGGCTGAGTAAGTTGGACAACTGAAATGCTTGCCGGGATAACAGAGAACGGCAGCGCGTTGAGTACGTAAAGGCCAGTCGGTACGGTCGACCTAGCGACGACCCGCGATCCGGCAGAGGCTTGCGGCTGCGCCACGACGGCTTTGAAACGGGATTCGGAGTTGTGGTGGTAGAACGCGAACCCGCCGCCACTGTCCAACATGAGTTGTCCGACATCCATGAGGCCGGTACCTGCCCGCTCCATCGCACTGATCCCGAAGAAGATATCGCAGAGGGAGGAATTGCGCTGATCGGTGACACCCTCGGAGAGTATGATTCTGCCGTCCTCTTGAATCGTCACTTTCCCAGCGACCTTCGGCGTGAGAGTGCCAGGATTACTGAAAACAATCTCGGCTCCGGGGTGCAATTCGATGCTGGACGACTCCGGGACCTCGTAATCCCGATGCACCAGCATGTTGACCAGTAGCTCCACCAGGACCCTGGGCGGGTATGCGGGCTGGTCTGTGTGCTGTCGACGCTTCTTTAGCTTCAGTTGCGGGTTGACATCCTCGGTTTCCAGTTTCTCCAGGAGTCGACGGTGTTGGACGATGAGACTTCCTTCGTAAATTTCGCGCTTCTTTCCAGATTCAGTGAGCACCACCACCGCATGCGGGAATATGTCCTGAGGGCGTTTGCCAAACAGAAGCAGCGCACCCACAGTTACTTTGTCACCAGTGGAGTCTGGGAAAAGCAGCCCTTGTTCGCGCATCAGTGCCGGCAGCGTCTCCCGCGTAAGGGGGGCTCTTCCGAGCTTCTTGCAGTATTCGCTCAGTATCGAAAGAGCGAGATCCATGTCGAGTTCATCTATTGAGGCCCGCTCGACGACGCGCTCATCGAATGCCTGACCGTCCGGGAGTAATCTCGCGGCGCCGCCAGCCACATAACGATCATGTCCCGCGAGCTCTATTGACAGATCTGACAAAAGCTCGTCAAACCCATCTATTCTGAGCATCCGGAAGTTCGAGCCGAGACGCCGTGCGAAGGCCTCAACATTGGGGTGTGGGGCCTCCCCGTGCCGGACGCACCAATAAACGCCGTTCGGGAAGTCGAGACGTCCTTGCCTGTGCTGGCCGAAGAGGCCCTCCATGATCGAGGGCTCCGAGCCCCGATAGCCGATCACGGTAACGGGTGAGGCATCCATCATCGGGCGGATTCGCGATACCAGCTCTGCATCTAGTGAGTTGGTTTCGCCGGCCGAGTTCTTATCCGAGTACTGTTCCGCACGTCCGTGAAGCCAGACAATCTGGCACTTGCTGTAAACGTTGAACTGGTCATAGTCGCCGCGCCCACGATTCACTTCATGGATATGGCGAATGTGTGGCTGTCTCTCTCTCAGAGCGTCAGGGAGGCAGGCATCGAAATTCGTAGTGAGCATGGTTCGGATCAGGCCACGCATCACGAATTCGGCTAAAATCTTATATCCTGCACTGATGCCGTTTACCGGGCGCATTAATTCAAGCAATACGCGCTTCCGGAATTCCGCGGGTGTGAGCAGATGTTCCACCGCTAGCGGGAAGTTCTCAGCTAGACGGTCTGTCCCAGGCAGAAACCAATCGAATTCGCGCAGCCACACCTCCCATTCGGAGGGCTTCACACGCTCGGGCGGCCGGGAACCCTTCAGCACCCGCTCTGAATAGACGAGTCGCGCTATCTGTTTCACTGCATCGGCTGCGGTCGGGACGCCCGAGCGGAACGACGCTCCCGCGCCCAGCAGAATCAGCGGACACGATTCATCGGCAGATCGCAGTAGCGATCCAAGTACCGATACGGCCTCTTTATTGCCGTGCATCTCAGACATTGTGTATCCCCGTCTTCTACCGCAGGGGCCTAAAACCAGCTAACAGCGCATCATATACATTCTACTTAGTGGGCGAAGACAAAGCGAAATATAAGATCTACGGGTGTCGAGTTCACAAACCCAGCTCCTCCGCCGAAAAACAGTCCTGGCAGGCGCGTTCATACAGGGCGTCTAACGTCGCATGCAAACGTAGGACGGCTGCGAGGCGTTGGACTATGCCGCGGAGATGTGCCGATTCCTGCACGGAGAGCGGGACGCCCGGCCTGCGCACGCGGTCCCGGTATCCGAGCCACTTCTTTATGACCGGATACCCTCCGAGTTCATAGCGCCACACGCGCTCCGGCACATGGCGGAAGAAGACGTTCTCATTGATGTACAGATCTCCGGTGTTCTCGCCCCACTCCTCGTGCATTGGTTCGTTTTTGGCGCTGGATCGCGCACGCCAGCCGCCCTGCGCGCCCCCGAAAAACGAGAATTCCACGAGCAGGTCGGTCTCACCCACATTCCCTCCACCAACCTTATTAGGGACGGCCAGGGATTTCGCATCGTCGGCGAGAACTGTCTTTAAGGCCTTGGTGGGCGAGCTGACGGGATTGAGCAGAACGGAAAGCGCATCTCCGACTGAGACCAGTTCATCGAAGAGCGGCGGGGATTTCGGTATTGGCACATGCGCCCAGTCCTGGGCGAGGGATTCCTTATGTTCGGACTGATATTGAGGGGCATGACAGAGCGCAAGGCAGACACGCGCAAGACGCCGCGCAAGGGAAAGGGCGTCCTTGCCGTACAAGTCGCCCTTCAGCCCAAATCCTTTCTTGAGCACGCTCCAGACTTCCGGGTCAAGATTCGACCGCAAATGAGGCCGGCTGTCATCAGACGCAAACAACGTGCCGGCAGCCGCATCCTGCTCAACAATCTGGGTCGGGAACGATACTGACCCGCGGTCATGGAGGTGGAGGTCGAAGGCCACGTCTAGCAGAATCGGCCGGGCCTCGGACACCTTACGAGGCTCGGGCACTGTGATTAGAAACTCGTTCTCTGAGAGGTTCTCATACAATTCAGGGCGCGGGCGGTTCAGGAGTTTGCATTCGGTCTCGTAGTAAAGCCAGCGCGAGTCCAGCGGGAAGCTGACGTAGGGCACGATGCGCTCCGGATCGAACTTGCTCGATTTCCGAAGATCATCCCGTACCTTCTCCGCCTCGTATCCCGCGTAGCTCCCATAGAGCAGCGGATGCTCCGCCTTGAGCTTGCTGTGGGATTCCTTCGAGAAATACCGCCGCATGCGTTCTTCCAGCGGCTCCCGGCGCATCTCGACTACAGTGCCGGTCAACCCCCGGTTCGGATTAACGCCTTGGAGTTTCGTGGCAAATAGCTGGTCCAGAGTGGGCCAGTCGTCGAAACCGCCCTCCGCCGAGAACGGCACGAGTTTCCAGCGTGACTGCTCAGTCGGTTCGAACTTCTCGAAAGATCTTGGCCCCTCCGGACGGCGGGCGGACGCGGACTTCTTGCCCGAAGACCACTCTTCCATGCCGAGCGACGCGAGCAGTGCTTCACGCTTGCCCTGCGAACGGCCCCAGTAGTTTCGGTAGTGGATCTTGGGGGCCTTCTTGCCCTGTGGCCCCTGCCCTCGTTTCAGAAGCGTTGTGATTCCCGTCCCGACCTGGATTCCGCGCGGGTCGTGTTCGGTCGTAAACACGCTCTGATCTGTCGTGCCCTCTCCCGGCAGGCCCTTGGGGATTACCTTCCCCGTTTTGTACTTGTCGCCGTTGAGGCAATCAATCCAGATCTCGTCGAATGACTTGATCAGGGACGAGCGCATGATGGGATGCGAGCGGCCGGTGTAAAAGCTGTAATTCGAGATGAAGCTCACCACGCCGTACTCGGCGCGCTCCCCAATGCAACGTTCGGCGAGCCGGAAGAACCGGATATAGAGGTCGTCAAGGAGATGCTTGCGGATTCCCCAGCGCGTGTAAAGTTCGCTGGGGCCAATCTGCTTTCCCTTGTCGTCCCGCCGGATTCCCTTATAGTGATCGACGAGATCGGCTTCCTCGGCAAGCGGAACGCCCGCGAACCGGTTATAGGGCGGATTACCTATCACGACAATGATCGTACTGCCGTGCTTAACGGCATGCGCGGCGTCATACTCCGCCTGCAGCTCAGGAAAATGCAGTTTCATCTGCTCCGGCCCGTCCCAACCTGTCAGGGCATTTGTGAGAAACACGGCCGGGCGGTGAGTCGCGGTGGGATTCGCGCCCAGTTCGGACAGGATAAGAAACATCTGGAGCTGCGCGATGACAAACGGAGCCGTCAACAGCTCAAATCCAAGGAGTCGGCGCGTTGCGGCGTCCAGGAGCGCCTGGCCCATGAGGGCCTCCGCCCCTTCGGACTCCAGTTGCTCAGCAACGCATTTCATGACCTCGATGAGATATGCGCCAGTTCCGCAGCACGGGTCGAGCACAACCACCTTTTCATCCGCGAACCCCCGGTCGCATCCGAGCTCCTCGCGAAGCAGGCGTTCCACGGTGCGGACCTGGTAGCGGACTACTTCTCTGGGCGTGTACCAGACGCCGAGGTTCTTGCGCAGCTCGGGATCGAAGGCCTCAAGGAACGGCTCGTAGAAATAGACGATGGCCGCAGTCGCCTCCGCGCGAGTCTCAGACTCATCCCGCTGCCGCACGCTTGGCAACTCGAAGTGTCGGAAGAACGCCGCCGTGTCCACGCGGTGGAGGGTTTCCGTCGCAAGATCCAGGTGTGGACGCAACCCCAGTTCGCGGATGCGGCGCGGGTGCTGAAATTCATAATAAAGTTCGGCGAGAAACGGAATTTTCAGATGGTCGGCAAGGTTCTCCCAGCGGAATGGCTCCTTGGAGCCGGAACGCAGCCACAGCGTCCAGCCGGCGAACAATCCGTAGAACACCGTCTGAATGAGTGAGGAACGGAAAAACTCCTCGCCCTCCAGCCCCTCGAAGGTCACTCCTAGGGCCTTACCGAAATCTTCCGCCAGTCCCTTTACTGCCTGCGTAAACTCCGTGGGCAGTTGCGCTTTCGCGCGCTTCGCCTGGCGGGCAAGAATCTTTGCCAGCGACTCCGGCTCGGCGATTGGCGCATAGCGGGTGACCGCCGTCTCGACGAGGAGAAAAAGTTCTTCGATAGCCTCTGGCGGGATGGCCCGCCGCTGCTCCATCGTCGATGGGGAGGGCCACAGCTCGACCACGTGTTCCAGAACCCGGTGTTTCGGCGACACCCTGGTCGCGGTGGGAGGATTATCCCTTCCGACCGTCAGCAGGCCGAACCCGCGCACGTTCGTGACAAGTACGACGCCGGTCTGAGCCAGGTAACGGCCGATCTGGTCGTTGCGCTCCTCCGAGAACGCGATGGTTCTGATGTCGTCCGAGGGAAGCTTCACCTCTCCAGCAACGACGAGATAATCGCCCTGCCCGTCATAGAGGGCGAGGTCGGGCATGTCGCGGCCCCCGCCCGTCCTGGATTCGCTCGTCGATGCGCGGACCTCGAACGGGAGCGTTTCGCGCTCAAGCATCTTGGACAGCAAGGTCTTTATCGCGGGGTAGTAACTCGGCTCGGTAGTCGAGCGCGAGGCGGACAACGCCGCAACCTCCTCCCCGTACGTCCTGAAGATGTTGTCCATTAAGTGTTCATTCTACTGCGGTTCCAAACACAAAGCTTGGGGAATGTTCTCGTCGGCTCCCGCCGCCGCTTGGACCTCGGCCCAAATCGCAATCGTGTGCTCCTTCCGGGGTAATACCTGATGCACACGCTGCAGTGCCGAAGTCGCTTCGCCTACGAATCAAATAGCCGTATCCTGCAGTTCGATGCAGCCCCCATCTTTCGAACCATCGCCGCCAAGCTGGGCACCATTGGAGCGGCGATTGGCGCCGCCGCAGTGCGCCGAGTTCATGTGGATGTACCGACGATCACTACAAGCACATCGAAACGCGCAAGTACTTGCGGCTGGACGGCGAGGGGAGGTCTTTTGTGCCGGCAGAGGTCGAGTGGAAGGAGGTGCCGTTTGAAGACGAATGGAAGCGTGTCTCCGGACGATCGTGACGAGATTCAGCCGAACTACCAATCGCCTAAGCCGGCTTCGACGAAGAGTCCTGGCTCGAAGGCAGGTGCCCGCCGAGGGAACCGGCGTCGTCGAACTGAGGCGAGTGATCAACTTGTCCGCTACTTCGTCGGCCGCCCGGCAGGCGACGACGGCAAACCCACGCTGGAGCAGGAGGTTGCGAGCGAGCCGGAGGGGCTTGTGATCGCGTTCAAGAACGATAGTCGCGTGTACTTCGTTCACGAGTACCGGGTGACGCAGAGGATTGAGGGCAATGAGGTCCGGCTTGAGAAGGAGCCGGTCAGCTCAACCAAACGGGTTTCTACTGCCAACGCAAGTTGAGTAGAAGGCGCCCACACCTCATGTGGGAATCCGCTTTCGCGACCTTCACCGGTTCCGAAAGCAACCTGTCCAGCCGTATCGCGACAGGCAACACAACGGAATAGGGCGGCTTCCATTCGAGGAGGCCTGACCCGAAACACGAGTGTTTCGGCAGCAGGCCAGCGAAGGAACCCAGCCCGGGTACTGCGCACGTGAGGACTCCCTCACGAACGGTCTGTTGTCCCATCCCACGACCGTTTTCAAGGAGAACTCATGACCAGCCCCGCACCCGTCACAACGAATTCCGGCCTGAAGGTCCTCAGCCTGATGGTCACCAAGGAAGGCAAGATCGAACGCAAGATGCCGAACCTGAGCCCACAAGCGCAGTTGAACAACACGCTGCTCGAAGCCCTGTGTCCAGGGATCAAGGTGGCGTCCGTCTCTGTGACTCCCGAACCGCTCGACCAGGTGGAACGCGCGAAGGTCGAAAGCACCCTTTCGCGATTCGCCCTCGACGGCACGGAATACCGGCTCATCGGCGCATCCGGGTCGGCCAAGAACGGGAAGTATTACGCCGTGGACGCGCGTTACGAACGTCCACTGGCGGCGCGCTTCTCAGACTGGCCCCAAGCCGCGGTCACATACTTCGGAATTCTGGTCTCGCCCTGCATGGTGCGGATGCAGATTCCGAACGGTCGTGTCACTGTGGTGCCGGATCACGAACTGGGAACCAACGATTGCCGCGGTTGGCTGCGCAAGTCGATCTTCGACAGGCTGGGCTTGCCCGCGAACCGTTTCTACCAGTTCCGTCTAGCGTTCGCCCAAACGCAAGCGAAGGGATCGTTCAAGATCATGACGGACGAGGTGGCCGATGCCCTCGACACCGACGTGATCCTGCCCGTCTCTTCCGTCAAGCCCGAATACAAGGGCCCGTCCAAGCTGATCGCCTGGCTTACCGGCGAAGCACGTACGTTCGCCGGCGAGATGATCCTTGGGATTCGCGAATACTCGCGGCCACTGGCTTTCGAGTCGAGCTACACGGTCGTTCAGCACGCGCCGGAAGACTCCTTCGAACTCGAAATCAAGCCGCACGCCCTCGCCCAGACCGCCAAGTTGAAAGACCTTCTGGAATACCGCGACTACACGGGGCTCTTCGAACTGCTCGGAATCTCGGAAACCCAGCGCCCGCTGGTGGACGAGATGCCCGCTGGAGACGATGAGGCGACATCGGTGGAGCGGACTGTTCTGGAAGGCGTTCTCAAGGCGGATCCGACTGGCTTCCTGATCCAGCATCCCTGGGTCAATAACCAGTTGGAGCGGATTCTGGCGCGGTGGGCGTTCAAGGTGTGCACAGCGGGTGGGTTCGAGATGCCGGCGTTCGCGCTCGCGGACGACGGCTATCTGCTGCTGCACAACGGACAGGTGTACTCAGGCTCCGACTGGATGCCGCAGGACCGCTCAATCAACGCCCTGGCCACCAACCTGGGGCTGGTCGTTCGGTATCCCGTGCGCATGAAGGAGGACCTGCTGCCATACACCAAGATCCCGCCGACCGAAGCGCGTCAACTGCTCGCGAACGAGCTCACTCGCCAAGGCTGTCCGGGTGCGGAAGCGTTGGCGGCGAAAGTGACTTCGGAGCAACTCGAACTCGAAGGCACCTTTCTCCTTCATTCGAGGACGGCGGCAAAGAACGGCGGCGACTACGACTTCGACTTTGTCTGCGTGGTGGAAGGCGATCGCTTCCCACGGTTTGTGGAGCATCGCTTCCAGTACAAGGGCAAAGGATCGGTCGAGAAAACCAAGGCGAAGAAGGCGCGGTCTCCGTGGTGGAATCTTCCGCAGGTGGCTGTGGGCGCGATGGGAAACCAGATTGGCACAATCACCGACCTGATGACCCAATGTCTCGCGGCCGGCCGGGATGACTGCCATCGCGAACTGGTCGAGCAGCTGCAACTCGCCCTGGATCAACTGAAGCATGGCGTCACGCCAGACCAGGATAAGATCCGCGCGATCCGGGAGCAGATCAAGCAGACCCCGGCGGCGCAATGGCTTCGTGCGAAACGGCTCCGGTCCCTCAAAGATCTGCCGGAACGTGTCGAAGGTCCCGCGACCGATCGAATCGGCGGCATGTACAACCTGGTCCGCAAAGAACTGACCGACTTCTTCTCGAACCGGATGCCCGTCTCGCAGTTCCGCGGCCTCGTCCAGGGATATGAGTTCTCCCAGGAGATGGTCGATGAATGCAGGCGGGTGAATCGGGCCTGGGCGCTGACGATCCAGGCTGGCATCGAGAAGAAAAAGGTCCTGATTGCAGGTGTTCAGGAAGCAGAGGCGGCCTTCGAGTCCGGCAAGGACAACAAGGAACTCCGTTCGAAGCTTTTGCACACGCTCTGCCAGGCGCGCGCGGCTCTCGCTTCGTACGACCAGCAGTGGCAGGAGGAAATCCGGTCGCTGATCTGGTTTGTGCGGACGTGGGCGGCGCGGAAAGAAGACAACCGCATGGGTTGGCTGCAGGCGCTTCACACGATCGTCTGCGGCACGAAGAACGATCAGGCTTCGGGAGCGCTGCCGTTCTATGCGTTCCCGAACGAACTGCTCAAGGCCATTGTCGAGCGCACGGGAGGCCGGCCGGTGCAACTGGCGGCGCCGAAGGTGTGCGAAGGCGTGGTCGAAATGGACGAGGAGGGCCGCTGCTTCCTCGTCGAAACCGTCATGGGCGAAGGCGGACAAAGCTACTCGAAGATGACGTTCCTGATGGCGGTGACGCCGGACGGTAAGGTCGTTTACGACGGTGGCCGGGTCCAGTGGGTGCATCCGTTCACTTGCAGTGCGGGAACGGGTGAGATTCGCAACGGGAAGCTCGAAGTTCCCGGGACTCGGCAACTGCCTCAAGTGGCTCCACCCGTCAAGCCCATGTGAACCAACCCCGACCGGCCCGGGATCCGTGCACGCCGCGCGGACTCCTGGGCCGTTTGGGCTCAACACTGGGAGGTCCCACCCATGAAGCCATCCGCTCCCTTCCTTTTGCTGGTCCTGTTCGCGGCCAGCGATCTCAATGCACAGAGACTCGAAACCCAAACGCCCGACCCGAAGAGGGTGGTGCGTGTAGAGACCGCTCGGGATCACCTAACGGTGATCGAGTTGAACGAACCCGTGTCGATGGTGGCGGTTGGCAATCAGAATGCGTTCACGGTTGAGCGGCGGGAGAACAAAGTCTTCGTCAAGCCTGCCGAGGAAGACGCCCGGACGAACCTCTTTATCTGGACAGCTTCCGGCCGTTACAGCTACGAATTGGTCCCAGCGCCGAGCGTCGAACAAATGCACTTTGCCATCGATCAGCCGCCGCTGCAGTTGGTCTCGACGAACACACAATCAAGGGACCCGGTGTCGGTGAATCCTGGATCGCAACTTCCGCCTGAGATGCTCACGCAATCACAGGCAGTATTGCTCTACGGCGAGCGAGACCGGACTCGAAAGGTCGAGGTGCTGCTGCGCGATCTCTACCAGGATGGGGATCGCCACTATCTCCGCTATACAGTCCTGAATCATGGAAATCGGGCGTACCGGCCCGCCCAGCCGTCGGTGATGCACCTCGATCCGGTGAAGTCGTCGTTCTCCTTGATCCCGTTGGCCGGCAGCCAACTCAGCGAACGGGCGTTGCGCGAGATCAAGACCCGAACTGCCGGGGAGGCTCAGGTGCTCGCAGGGAAGGAGCCAGAGGCAATTCCGGCCGGAGGGCAGGCCGCCGGCTGGATCGCCTTCCGGCTGGGAACATCCGTGAAACGCGAGCAACTCGTCCGAGTAGCGTTCGCACCTGACTCCACGTCGGCTGTCGACGCGGTCATGGTGCTTGCAAAGGACCGCACGGTTCGGGAGGTTGCACATGGCCGCCCCGCCGGTGAATGAACGTTGTTCGCCTGTCACCCCAGGCGCAGTTCACCTGGAGTTCGAGCGACTCCTACGCGACCGCAAACATATGGGTCTGCGAAACCTCATCGGAGATGTCGCACTGGAGCCGCGGAATCCGTTTCAACAGGCAAGCCGAAAGCCGAAGAAGTGGGTCGTCGCATTTGTCGGGTTGGCCCTGCTGGCGGGGTTGATCGGCTACTACTTCCACTTGCGGTGAGGGGGGAGTGCCGAGATGGACATGCAACCTGCACCCAACTACAAGTACCGTCCCTCGCTCATCGAGGAGAACCCGGCCCTTCTTCTGTGGCTGCTCTTGCTCGGCGCCTACTTCGTCGCGGTACTGATCGCCAAGTACGCCTGGTTTCTTCATGACCGCCAGATCGTGGAGCTGACCCTCTGGGTTCTGCTTGGCGGCGTTAGTTTTTTCCTCGCTGTTTATCAACTCACGCGGGCAAAAAAGGCACGCGAGGACTCCTGGCCGAACCAGTTGCCGACGATTCCAGTCCGCGCGGATCGCCGGATTGTCGAGACTGCCTGGAAGGAGAACTCCGTCGTTCTCGGGTATGACGTGCACGGAATGCCCTGGCGGTGGAGTGATGAGACCCGCGTGATGCAGGCTCTGGTTCTCGGCCAGACCGGCAGTGGCAAGACGACGTTGCTCCGCAACATCATCACGCAAGACTTGATGCGGCAGGTAGGTCAGGCGGGCGTGTCGCACCGGATTCCGATGGTCATCTTCGACGGCAAGGGCGATCTCGAATTCTTTCACTCGCTCCTGCCCTACATCCACCGGGCCGGCCGGCTCAACGATCTTCGGCTGATGAACCCGTCGCGACCCGACTACTCGGTCCAGTACAACCCGTTTTCGTCGGAAGACGACAACTACATGGCGCAGGTCTCGATGGTGTTCGGGTCGTTTGACCTACATGACGAGTTCTTCGCCAAGCACCAGTTGAACTACCTGGCCGACATCGTCCGCATCCTGCACTACACCGGCCGGGCCTTCAACTTCTACGACGTGATGGTGATGGCGCTCGACCAGAGCGTGATCGAAGACCAGGTCGCACTCGCCCGGCACCAGATGGCGCGCGACTCGAGCATCTCGACGCAACGCCGGCTCAACTTCGAAATGTCCGCGAAGAACCTGTTCCAGTCATTCTCTGACCGCGACCGGGTCCCGAAGATCCAGGGTTTGCTGAACGAATGCATGACGTTCCTCGACGACGAGTTGAGCGTGATCACCGGCCCATACGACAACCTGCTCTCCATCAACGAGGTCATCGACCAGGAACTGATCCTGTTCGTCAGCCTGAACATCAACAAGAACACTGCGCCGGTTCGCGCGCTGGGGAAGATGCTCCTCCAGAATCTGCAACTGGTGGTCGGCAAGCGGTACGAGTCGGAGTCCGAGCGCAGGCGCACGAACAAGCCGCTGTTCTCGGTGGTGATGGATGAGTTCGCGCCGTTCGGGTATCGGAACTTTGCCCAGATTCTGAACACTGCGCGCGGCACGAACACGGCATTCCTGTTTTCGATGCAGTCGTTGCCGCAACTCTTGCAGGTCGGCCGCGGGTTTCAGCAGGACGTTTCATCTGCGCCTGGGACCACGATGCTCCTCCAAACCCGCGACGAGGAGACTGCCAAGTACTTCAAGCAGGCCTCCACTCAGGTGCCCGTGCAGAAGCGGACACAGCAACTCTGGCGCAAGGACTTCCTCGGATTCGAGCAGTTTCAAAAAGCAATCGGCGCCACCGAGCGCGAGCAACTTGAGTATCGCGCTCTCGACCACCACATCAAGAACCTCGGGAAAGGAAAGATGGAGGTCCTCATGACCGACCCAATCCAGGGCACGATGCACGGCCGTCTGCATGTCCGGCCGCCCAGCGACATCCGGGTGCCGTGTTTCGAACCGACGATGTTTCCAAAACTGCGGTCCTCTCGGGCGGATGTCCGGGGAGCAAATCTTCGATTCAAGGATCAGAAACTGGCGGCCACGATCACCATGCCGAGACGGGGGACGCTATGACCACTGCCCATCGCTGCACCCTCGCGATCGCGCTGGGCGCTCTTTCGGTACTGGCCCAAGCCCCGCGTCAAGATGAAAAGGCGTCGAAGTCGAGCAGCGCGCAGCCACTCCAGGCGGTACAGAGCGGATCCGGCGCCGTCGGCGTCAACCCGAATCAACCATATCGACCCGTGCCTCTCAATCGGGCATCGTCGCGCGAGACCATCTTCGAGTTCTACCTGCGTGCTCTCAACCCGCGTCAGATCCGCTGGGGCGATAAGATTGACCGTCGACTTGTGCAACTCGCCGAGCAGTCCGTGCTCAATCCCTACTTCCGGTGGAGCGCTATCCAGACAGGCATCATTCTCTTCCTGCTGCTGGTTTGCTGGGTTTGGTGGGACAAGATGCGGCAGACCAAGTGGGTCGCGGCGGAGTGTCTGGCCGACGCGATCAACGCGAAGTGCATCGCGGAAGATCGGGCACTGGAAGCGATCGGGCTCTACAACCGGCACATCGAGCAATGTAATCGCGTAATCGAGAGCCAGGAATCCGGTTTGCCCGGCACCAGCCCAACAGACACCTGGCGTCAGGAAGTGCTCACTCTAAAGAACAAACTGACGGCCGAAGAAGCCAGGTCGATGCGATTGCAGAAGGCGCTGGAGGATCGGGAGGCGCTGCAGGCCGGTCTCGAACAGCGACTCCGGCAACTCGAAACGCTTGTTCAGGAGCGGCAGAACGGTGCGAACGCCGAACTGGTCGCTAGGCTTCAGCGCGCAGAATCGCAACTCTGGGACAAGAAGACCCCCAAGCGGGGTGCCAAGTGATCGTTCGAGTGCACTCGTTGGGCAGCCTCTGGCAGACGAAAGACCTGCCGAACGGCGGCACTCGCGTGTGGAATACCACGGGCATCCGAGACGGCTGTCGCGTCCGGTCCTGCGCCACGCTGTTCGGCCAGTTGGTCTTTGGACCGAAAGCGAAGCCGCTGTTGCAGGACCCGTCCCGCATCCACGGACGGAACTGGATGACCAGCGACATCACCCAGACCTCTGCCGGCCGCAGCATCCGGCTCGCCTGCCCAGCGGCTTCGGATGCAATGGCGGATTGGCACCTGCATACTGTGAACGAACAACTGGTGGGCGTTGTGCTGCAGGACGGCCTTGATCCGGACAACATCCTGGTCCTGTCGGCGTCGCAGAGGAGGCAACAACAGGAACTCCTGCTCCTCGTGAAGCCGTTTGCCTGGCTCGCCGGACCAACCGGATCGGCGATCTTTGAGGTCACCGATCGTGGCAGTGGTTGCTGGAACGTACGCGGGAGGTGATCCTTGCGCTATTTGAAAGACTCCATTGTGATCTCCGAATGCGCGGACAAGCCGATCCTGCGCACTGTCTACGAGGCTGGACACGTCACGTTTAAGCAGCTTCATTCCAGTCTTCATCCGTATGCGACCTCCAGGACAGAGCGGAATTCGCTCGCCTGGAGGGTGCGACGACTGGTCCGTCACGGCTTCCTTGAGTCGCGGCGAGTCGAAGGGATGGAGCCGGCATTGTCATTGGGTGAGTCCGGAGAGTTGTACTTGCAAAGCTTCGACGGCGCCATCGTTGAACGGCGAATCCGCTCGAAGGGCGGCAATGCGCGCAGTCAAGTGTGGCATGACGTCCAGTTGTTCACGATTCAGTTGGCGCTTCGGCGCGCGGGAGTGGTGCTGACCTGGCAATCGGAGGCGGAAGTTCGCGCGCAGAATCGCGTCGCAAGTCTGCGGTTCGCGAAGGAGTATGACGCGGTCGTGACGTTTCGAGTGGGCGAATTGCAGGCCGACGTGGCCTTGGAGTTTGAGAGAACCGTGAAGTCCGCCGACGCTTACCTGCGCATCTTCTCTCAACTGACTGAGGAAACTCTGCTTGCGCGGTTTCTCTACCTGGTGCCAGACAGCAAATCTCAACTGCTCCTCCGTGACGTTGCTCCGCGTCAATGCCCACGCATCTACGCCGCGCTGACGCGCGAGTTTCGTGTGCAGCCGGCAACGGCTGGGCTACTGGATCTGCGCTCTGGCCAGACGGTCACTCTGGCAGATTGCCTCTCCTGAAATCCTCCGCCCGCCCATAGGCCCTGCCGGGTTTGCCCACCGATTGCGATCCGAATGCGTCTCTATTGCCATTTCACGACCCCTCGTAAGACGTTGATCGGCTTGGGCCAGTTTTCCGATATCCCCGTGTTTTAGCATTCCGAACTCCGAGCAGACCGGCGGCGAGCATGGGGGAGGCAGGCGACGGGGAAAGAAGCGATGGGTGGGAGTGAAGTGGCCAGCGGAAGTGTAGGCTGGCGCGGCAAGGCCCAGGTGGATGAAGTGGCAGGTGTGGCCAGTGGTTGTCAGGGATTGAGGGGGATTGAGCGCTGAGTGGAAGGAAGGAGAGGAAGTTGTAAGTGGTGGCGGTGGTTGGACCGGTGACAAGGCGCGGTGGCGCGCGCGCAAGCGTAGGCGGTCTGTGAGGGTGTGACCGGCACTGGGAGTACAGAAAGTAGCGCCGCCAGCAGCAGGAGGTTGTGCAGGAAGCGGCGTGTGGATCCGGAGACGATGCGCGGATCGCGCACGCAAACGTGTAGTGCAGAAAGAACCACGAAAGGAGCGAGTGACACATGGCGTATGTGAATGGTGCTGCCAGAGAGCGGCCCGGTTCAGTTCCCCCGGCGATGACTGCGCCGGTTTCGGAACTGGCGGAGACAGCAACAATGAACAAAGAACGCTTCCAGGAGATCAAGCAGCGGCTCATTGAGCCGTTCAATTCCGAGGAGATCAAGTGGCGCGTGACGGCGACTTCGACGATTCAGACGAAGCACGGTCCGCAGAAACGTGGTCAACTGATCGCCTACGCTGACCAGCGTGCGTACACCGACCGGCTGAACTCCGTGTTTGGTGAATGGGGATGGACCCGCGATTACGACGTGCAGGTGGCGCAGAACTTCGAGCGGCGCACAGCCAGCGACAAATCCCAGTCTGCAGTAGCGGCCAAGGTCGTCGTCGTCTCTCGCGTCACGATTCACGGCCTGGGTACGCACACCGGCGTAGGCGAGGAGTGGGCGGACGACGAGAACGCCGCGACTCGCGCCGAGGCGCAAGCCTTCAAGCGGGCCTGCGCGTGTTTCGGACTGGGCCGGTATCTCTACGATTTGGACAAGACCTGGGTGGATTTGGATCAGTCGAACCGTCCGGCCTACACGCCCAGTCTCCCGGAATGGGCGCTCCCGGCGTCGCGTCAGCCGCAACAGCGCGCGTCGGCGCCGGTGCCAAAGCCGTCATCCGCTGGCAACGGTGCGCCACGGAACGGACTGGTTCGTGACGAAGCGCTGGCTGCCATCACGACGCTATGCGACAAGGTCGGCTTCAGCTTGTCGCAATCGACGCTTCAAAAATATGGCGGCTCGACAGACCTCAAACGGCTCGGATACGCAAAGCTGACGTTGGTCATGGACAAGATGACGGACCTCAGCCGCGGCATTGAGCGACTCGTGGCTGGCAGAGCAGTTCTCGGAGATGCTGCGTATAGCGCCCTGTGTCGCGAAATGAACCTGGCGAGCGACAGCATCGACGACATCCCGGACCGTGACACCTTGCGCGTTCTGGTCGAGAGAGTGGAAGAGCAGGCGCGCTCCAAGGCGCCCACTGCTGCAACGCATCCGGCATCCGGGCGAATTGCCGAAGCGCGCGGGAGGTTGCTCCAAGCCGCGCGCAAGCATGCGGACCGCACCCGCAAGCGTCTCGCTGACGTGATCGAACAAGCTTCGGTGGGCACTTTGACCCTTGATCGACTCAAGGACCTGACCGACGCGAATGTGCCTGAAGTCGAAGCCGCGACGGCCCGCCTCCAGTAGTCCCTCCTTCCGACGGCACCCTCCCTCCCGACATCTCCGATACCTGCGGGGCGCAGTGTCTCTGCGCCTGCACACTCCTGAAGCTCACAGAAGAAAGGACATGAACCATGAATCCGCAACCCGTCATCGCCTGCTCGGTGGTTTCGACCAAGGATCTGAACCTCCGCCAGCAGCACGACATTGCTGAAATCGTTGCCCGCTTCCTCGCTTTCGGCGAGGGCGTGGTCGCTCACTGGGTCGAGTTCGCGCGCGGCGTGCTGCTGTTCGTGATGGCTCCGGGCGACGATCACTCCGGCGAATTCTACGTCTACGACCGCAAGCGCGGCCAGTTCTGGCTGCTCGAACTCGCCGATGGCGTCTTCGGCGGGTACGGAGTCAGCCAGATGCGCGAGAAGATCCGCGAGTTTGGCCTGCTCCGTTTCGCCGAGAACCCCTCGGAGATCGCGACGCTGCACTAACGACGGGAACTGGCTTTGGCATTTCCAGGATCGGGAGTAAACAGAGGCTATGCCGGACCTGCTTCGTGCAACGCCGGAATTGGCGACAGAGTATGCGCGGTGGTTTGTGAACCGCCGCGCATACACCCGCCAATCGGATACGCCGCACACGGCGAGCGGCCGACATTATTACTACCGCCCAAAGAAGAACGGCGCCGAGGCCGAACTCACCGCGTGGGACATCCAACGGCACCTCGAAGGCCGGATCACGCTGGGGCTGTACGCCATCAATCCGCAGACGCAGCGTGTCAAGTGGATGGCGATTGACGCCGACTACCGCCGCGCGCTCGAAGACCTGCTAAAACTCCAGTTCGAACTGGGGCAGGCAGGTATTCAGGCTGCGCTGGAGCAGAGCCGCCGCGGTGGTCATCTGTGGATCCTCTTCGAGTCACCCGTTCCGGCGAAACAGGCGCGCATCTACATCCGTCACCTGGCGGGAAAACTCTCGGTGGAAGTGAAGGGTTCCGGCAACACGGAGGGCATCGAGCTCTTTCCCAAACAGGATCGAGTGCCGGACGGACAATTTGGGAACGCGATTCGCGGACCTCTTGGTGTGCATCGTGCCGCCGGGAAGCGGTACTGGTTCTACGGAGCGGCGTACAACTTGGTTGCTCAGATGGAGTACCTGAGGTCGCTGCGGCGCGTCAGCGAATCGCAACTGGCCGAATTGGTTGCAACGGTTCCTGCGGAGTCAGAACCCGAACCAGTGCACGTTGGACCGCCAGCCACGGACCGCCCATGCTTTCAAATCCTCGATTACGTGGAGGTACGGCGGCGCGTGGGCCGCAATTGGGTGACCCAATGCCCGTCGTGTGCCGCTGCCGGACACGACCGTGCCCAGGACAACCTGGCGATTTCTGTGGAAGAGCCTTGGAAGTACCTCTGCTGGGCGGGATGCACGAAAGAGCAGATCCGCGCGGCCCTCGGCGCGCCCTTGCCTGCGGCTGTCACCAAGGCGGTGTCCCGATGAATGCTCGCACGCCACGCCTTGTCCTGCCGAAGCCGTTCTTGAGGCGGCTTGAAGGTGCTGGTATTTACTGTCAGACCTGGGCGACCGCGGAGCGCCAGGCGCGCACTGGCCGCTGGGTGCTGCGCGCGGTAGAGAGCGGTGGTGCCTCAAAAGACATCGGCCGATACATCGGCTTCTTCGCCATGAGCGGCGACCGCTTACCCTGGCTCCAGCGGTTGGACCGCATCACCGCGAGCGGCGTGCATGCCGTGACGGTGGCCGACGAACTCCTTTCCGTCGAGATGGCGCGCTGCGATCAGACCTATCAACTGTTGATCGCCGCGCACCGACTTGGTCCGATTCAGGAAATGAAGCGCCCGCCGGTTCTCTCCACCGTTGTGTATCGCGGCGTCGATGGGCAACTGTCGCCTGAACTCCGGCAGCAGGGGCTCACGCCCGAATTCTTCAGCCGGTCCGGCGAAGTCCGGCCGATACCCGAGCGGTACGTTGATGCGGTTCGCCTGGTCACGACAGGCGTGACTTGCATCAATTGCCGGCATACTCACGCGCTAGTCGAACGGCCCGCGCCGATCAGCGCCGCTTCATAGAGGTCACTCATGCAACAACTGAGCCGCAAGATCTGTCTGTTTCTGTTCCTGATCGCAGTCCTGTCCGGGAGGGCGAACGAACTCGGCACTCTCGTTGGCGCAATTACGGGCACGCTCTTGCTGTGGCCCTTGTACGAAAGGCTCACCACCGGCCGTTCGGCAGGGAGATCTCAGCGAGTTGCAGCAGAGGAAGAGCGAGAAGAAGTCGCTTCTCGCTAGGTGGCTCAGAGGAGGAGGCCATGCGCGTAGGTCTCAAGAGTTTGCTTGGCGGCGCGCACTGCCTCGCGCTGCATCCTTTCTTTGTCGCTTGGGGGTGGACCAAGCTCTACGGCTTCCCGTGGGACCCGAGGCTGTGGGCGGCATTCGGGCTTCATGACCTCGGCTATGCCTTCTGCACCCAGATGGACGGAGAGGAAGGCGAGAAACACGTTGTGTTGGGCGCCCGGATCATGGGTCGTCTCTTCGGGCCGAAGTGGGAAAGCGAGTGCTTCCGCCACTCCCGTTACTGGTGCCGGCGAACCGGACTGCCGATCAGTCGGCTTTGTCTGGCCGACAAACTCGCATTCGCGCTGACCCCGGCATGGTTGTACCTGCCCATGGCGCGCTGGACCGGCGAACTCGCCGAGTACATGGAGCGCTCGCGTGACCGGCAGGCCGGCGACACCGGCTTCACGGCCGACGAACTCGCCGACCTGAACTCGGGCGACGAGCGGCGCTGGTTGCGCGGGCTTCAGTCCTACACGTTGCGCTGGGTGGACCGGCACCGCGACCAGGCGGTCGAGTTCATCGAGGTCCGCGCAAGCCTGACTGCCGCGGTCCCGAGTAGCCATTCCAACTAATTCCACAAGGTTCAGGGAGGCGGCACATGCCCAAGTCCATTTGCGATTTCTGTTCCAGCCCGAACGTCACCTGGGTCTACCCGGCGCGCACATTCGCGGCCTACGTTTTCGAGGGCATCGTCGGCGAAAGCGTCGGCGACTGGGCCGCGTGCCCGATTTGCCACGGTCTCATCGAATCTGGCCGGCATGCGGAACTCACCGAGCGGTCACTGGTGACACTCCTGGAGCGCCAACCGGAGATGAAGAGTGCCGAATCGGAACTCCGGGCCCAGATCCGCGCCTTCCACACGATGTTCTTCAGGAATCGAGTGGGATCGGCCATGATCATTGCCTAGAGACCAACTCTGGTTGGCCGGCGACTCCCCAAGGCTCAACTTGCGCGAAGCGCGACTCGCAGGGGCGACAATCGTTCAGCCGACTGCGAGCTTTCTATCTCAGCTTGTATCGCCCCAATGGACGAAGAACCTGGCGCTTCTCCGGTTAACGGTAGCTGTACGACACAGTCCTAGCCGGCACCAGTTTGTTGCCGCTCCGTACGAGTACCTCTCCTTCGGGAGGGTTGGGGTCGTAGCTGGCCGAATCCAATGTTACTTCCGTGACCCTATTGAACAGCGCTGGCGTGTCGCCTTCTTTGTTGTTCCAGATGTAGTTCTTCCCGGTAAAGACATGATAGTCGGCGCCACGTCGGTCGTCATCGCGGATAATGCTTTCTGGGCCGCTACCAGAGTGGACTCGCACATTTTTGCCCGGAGCCAGCGTACCGGAGAATGTCGTGACTTTCTCCCAAGTGGGATTCTGCCCGTGATGGTAAGCCTGGTGCCACAGTTCTACAGGAGCGAGGTCGACCGCTACAGAACTGGTGTTCTGAAAGTCCACCCATTCCGCTGCCAACTGCGCAGCACTCGACTGCCCATACCGACTCCGGTCTTTACCCGCCGGATTGGGTTTGATCCGCATGATCTGCAAAGCCATAATTGGTTGATGTCCTTTTTCGAAAGCGATCCGAGGCGATAATCGCCGTTGAAAGCGATGTCCTCAGGGACTGCCTTCTACAGCAGCTCCTATTGGTCTTTCGAACCAGGGCATCCGCGTTTCCCCGGATCGCGCAAAATATCTTGGGTAAACCGGGGGCAGGCTGTTCGTATAAAGCAGTGGAAGGGACGCCAGACATAAACCACGCCACCCCCAGGGAAAGTGACCGACGGTGAATCGCTTCCAGAACATAGACTGGACCCGGCTCTATAAAGTGCTGCTTGTCCAGGCGACCGGCATCCTCCGACGTTACCGGGGGCCGGATACTTTTGACGGCGGACAGGACTGCGAGGACGTTGTCGCCGAGGTTTTGAAGGATTTCTATAGATCGCCGAACGGCCTCGGTTGGAAGGAAAGCAAGGGCAAGCTCGAAACCTACCTAGGCACTGTTGTGCACAATAAGCTCGTGGACCGCTTGCGCCGGCAACAGCATGTGGGCGGTTCCGTCGATGACCCGGACTTTTCTTCGCCAGAGCGGAAGGGTGCTGGCACAACGGCTCCTGAAAGAGCGAAGCTCAGCATTAAAGATGCGCTCTACAGCCTGGTGAAAGGCGATTCCGAGTTGCAGGATCTCATCACCGCGGCCGAACTCGTTGAGGGCGGCCCCAACGTCAATCAGGAACTTGGACAGATACTCGACAAGACACCCCGTCAGGTCTCGAAGATGAAAGAGCGTCTGCTCGCCATCGATGGGGTAAAGGAACTCTATGCCGCGCGACAAGCAGCCAAATCAACCAAACCCAGAGCGTGACCTCCTGGACAAGCTCTTCGGCACTTCGGATGAGATGGCCGATGAAGACCTCGACATGATATTCGAGGCCCTCGCTCCCGGCACGGACCCGGCGGCTATCATTCACCGGCTCGCTGAAGAGGCTGCGGTCGAATACCGCACCCAAAACCGTCTGCCTCCGGACCACATACAGGCCGCGCTCGACGCCACCCGGGACGTGAAGAGTCTTGACAACCTAGGGCCATCGAAACTCCGCCAGATTGTAGATGCGCTGTCGGCGCCGTTCACGGGGGCCGTGAGTGATCCCGGATACGCCTACCGCAACCGGGACGGAGAACTTGATGCGGACGACCAGGGTATCATCGACGAGTTGACTGACGAGCTCCGAGAGGACTGGGATGCTGATGATGATGAAGGTAAGAAGTGACACCTGCTGCCCAGCTCGCCAATTATGTCGCCCAGAAATTTGCGAAGACGGCCGCACCCGATCTCGAGGCGCTCTGCCGGGAGCTTGGCTTGAGGATACGCGAGGTGCCAGCGCGGGGCTTCGATGGCGCATTGATCCGCAGCAAGGCAGGCCAGAAGGGCATCGTCGCAGTGAAGGCAAGCATCCGCGAGGCGTCCCGCAAGCGTTTTACGATCGCGCACGAAATAGGCCACTTCGTCATTCCGCACCATCGGAACCTGGGCAACATCTGCGAGGAGAGGAAGATCGAGAGTTTCGATAGGGACCTGAACCGGCCAGAGATTGAGGCCAACGAGTTCGCGGCCGAGCTGCTGCTGCCCAGCGCAGTCTTGCGGAAACGCTTCGACCTTGCAGACCCTTCTCTATCGCAGATGTCGAGCGTCGCAGCGGGCTTCGGAACAAGCCTTACCGCAACAACTCGCTCTTTTCTCACGCTAACGAACCTCGCATGTGCGATGGTCTGGAGTGTTAACAACCGCGCCCGATGGTTCGTCCGCAGCGATTCGTTTTCCTTTTTCCTCCCGCTCGCGGACCTTCCGGCAAACGGCTCGTTCGCTGCCCGGATCTTCAATGGCGGGGTAGTGCCCGAGGAACTTGCCCCGGTGCGACCGGACGCTTGGCTTGACCGTCAGGCCGCGGAGCGCGTCAATACCTTACTTGAGCATTCAATTAGGCTTCCCAACTACGACGCCGTCCTAACCCTGCTCTGGGCCCACAAAGCGAGGCCCTTCGCGATCGAAGATGACCAAGAGACGTTGCTTGAGGATCTCGACCCGGACGACTTCACTTTGAATCGGCGCCGCTGGCCAAGATAGCTCGCAGGTGAAAGACGTTCGCGGCCTTAAAGGAACTTACTCTTGTGTAAGGGCGCAGCGTCCATACCGTAGCTGCTCTGAAGGTATGGCCGAAGTTCTTAGGCCGTCAGAGGCGTCACAACCGACACAACAACAGCGGACGGGTCTGGCAAGGCGGTGTATCGATGCGATTTCAAGGAAGGCTGAAGCTCGGCTTCTACCCGTTACCTGAATCCGAAGCGCAGCGAATGAGGCGCTTCGTCCGATTTCCCGCGGAACAGTGTGAGGCCCTGGACCCCTGCAGTGGCACAGGTGCGGCGCTCGCAGTGCTCACCGCATGTGCCAGCGTGCGCACTTATGGAATCGAACTCGACGCGTACCGGGCTGCGGAAGCGCGCGATGTCCTCGATGAGGTAATCCAGGGCAGCGCGTTCGACACGCACGCTCCCGTGGAATCGTTTTCGCTGCTCTATCTGAATCCGCCGTACGACTTCGAGATTGGCGAAGGCAAGAACAAACGGATGGAGCGGTTGTTCCTCGAGCACGTGGCGCGGTGGTTGAAGCCGGGCGGGGTGCTCGCCTTTGTTCTGCCGTACGACCGGGTTTACGACTGTCGTGGCACGCTCACGACCCAGTTCCGCGACAAGACGATCTACCGGCTGACAGCACCGGAATCGGTCACCTACAGGCAGGTCGTGCTCTTCGGGGTGCGCCGGTCCCGCCAAGAGCGGGAGCGGATGACCGACCGGGCGGTCAACGAGGGTAACTGGAAACTCCAGCAACTCACCCGGTCGTACGACGCAATCCCGCCGCTTCCAGAGGAACCGGACCGGCAGTACGCGGTCCCTCCGACGCCGCCGGCGCGACTGGAGTACCGCGGGTTACCTCTCGACCTTATTGAAGACCTTCTCGACAACTCACCGGCGTGGCGGCAGGCTCAGCGCATCACACATGCTCCGAAGACCGAGTTCTCTGGGCGGCCGCTAACCCCGCTGCACAAGGGGCACGTCGGCTTGCTGTGCACGAGCGGGTTGCTGAATGGCGTCTTTGGATCGGATGGGGACCGGCACGTCGCCTACTGGGAAAGCGTCAAGGTCGTGGACCGGATCGAGGAAGAGGGGGAGCGCGCCGATACGACCGTCGTCCGCGAAAAGGAGCGCTTTTCACAGCGGCTCACGCTGCTGTATGCGGATGGGCGCATCGAGCTTCTGACGGAACGGCCAGCCCCAAGGAAGAACGGAGATACCCGCGATGAAGAACGCACATCTGCGAATGGGCAAGCTGACCTTTGTGCGCCAGACGCGGGATACGGTGACGAGCGTCTCGGTTCACCTCCATCGGCTCGTTGCTGAGCGAGCGCCTGGGCCGCACGCTTCGGCTCAACTCCATCTGGTCTCCGCGTTCGGTGGTGACCAGGAGATCGGCGCCACAGTCGCAGCGGCGCTCGAAGGACTCCGGTTTCAGATCGCAGTGGGTGGTGAGGAGTTCATTGGCGGCTTGGGGGAGAAGCCCGCCATCTACCGCTCCTCCCTGCAGATTCCCGGTCGAAAGCGGCCAGTCCGACACATAGTCCTTTTGTCGCGCGAGTTGATGGAAACGACCCTCGGGGCGAACGGCGACGCACGGCGCACCGTACTTTTCGATGAACATGCAGATTTCGTGCTGCATCGGCTGTCGGTCCGGTTTGGCATGCCGGTGCTTCCGGAGTGGGGGGAGTGGTTCCGGACGGAGCTTGATCGCCGCCGCCTGATCGAACCGATATTCGGGTGCTCCTGCCCCCGAATCAGGGGGTCTGGAAGGGCGGAGGGTTCGACATCGGCACCCTCACTTTCTCCCACGCCGTCTG
>DNFG01000024.1 GCA_003487005.1 Bryobacterales bacterium | reverse complement strand
CTGCACGGGCACATGCCTGAGCGCGTCCGGCCCCCGCTGATCCTGCTCCCCGGCCACGACAACTCCCTCCTCGGGCCCGCCCGCCTCGCCGCCCTGCTCGCTCCGGAACAGCCCGTCCACGCCATCGACCTCGACCGCCTTTTTCATCGCGCTTCCCTGCCCGCCCTGGCCGCCGCCTGTGCCGCTGTGTTGGACGAACACCTGCCCGGCCAGACGGTCGCCCTCGCCGGCGTGTGCCTCGGTGGCTGCCTCGCCGTCGAACTCGCCCGCCTTCTCCATGAATCCGGCCGGCCGCCCGCCTCCCTCACCCTCATCGATACCTTCAATCCCGCCTGGGCGCCCGAGGCGGGATTCGCCGCCCACCTCCGCGCCGCCCTGCACCAGTGGGAGCACAAGTGGAGCTATCACAGCGCCGTTCTGAAAGGCCTGCCCGCCACCCGCGCCCCCCGCTACATCGGCGCCCGCCTCGCCGGCCTGTTCCGCAACCGCGCCGAACTCGCCGCCGCCCGCTCCGGACTCACCCGCAGCACGGCCATCCGGCGGCGCGCCCTCATGCTCGAATACCAGCCCCAACCCCTGCCCCTTCACGCCCGCCTGCTCCGCCTCCCCGGCCACCGCCTCGACGCCCCCCTGCTCGGATGGGCGTCCATCTTCACCGGCGGCGTCGATCTCATCGACCTGCCCTTCCACCCGAACGGCGCACTCGCCGGCGACAATCCCGCCCGCGTCGCCGCCGCCCTCGCCCGTTAGTCCGGAGTTAGTCCGGGTTCGCCGCCTCGCCGCTCAATTTGTCGAGGAACTCCTTCGGCAGCGGCCAGAAGCCCCGGACCACCGCCCCGTCCCCCCGGAATGTGCCCGCCGTCAACACGCCGGACAGATCGTCCCGCGCAGGCTCCTTCCCCTCCCGTGACAACAGCGACTTCAGCAGCGAGGTGGCCTTCGTCAGACGGTCCGCCACCCGCCCCGCCACCGCCGGCGACGTGCAGGGCGCTTCCAGCACCAAATCCACCCCCGCTTGCGTCGGCCGCGGCAGCAGCACCGCCCTCTCAGCTCCGCCGAGCGCCTCCAGGAACGCGCTCAAACCCGCCGGCAGCCCCGCGGTCGAGCGCAGAGACGCCTTGGGCAGCATCAGCCACGCCGATGACAAAGGCGCGTCCGGCGCGGGCGTCCGGTTGTCCTTCGAGATCATGCCCGCCGCCATCGCGTCCCCAGCGGTCGCCAGCGCCAGCACGCCCCGGCCCAGCCGGACGAAGGAAATGCGCCGTCCCGGCGTGGCCGCCTCGAGCGAACACAAGCCGTTCACGCAGCGGCCGCCCTGCGTCTGCGCGTACTGTTCCAGCCGCTTCTGGTCAAAGCGGCCGGCCAGCACCAGCAGCGTCGCATCCTCGCGCCAGCGCACCAGCGCCGCGTCCAGATCCTTGCGGAAATCGAAGCCCGTCGCGCCGATGAATGCGCGGTAGTCCTCCTCCGCCATCGCCGCGTCGCCCGCGAGACGGTCCAACAACCCCGTTCGCCGCAGCAGCGCGAAGTCGACATAGACCGTCGGACCATCGCCCTCCGGCAGCCAGGCCAGCATCTGATTCGCCGAGGGCGCCCGCCCGAGCCACCACCACCCGGCCAGCACCCCCGCCACAAGGAACGCCCCGGCCAGCCATGCCAGCCGGGGCCTCGAAATCGTCTTCACGCTTCTGAGCCTACTACACCGCCACCGGCTGTGAAGCCAGGCGCGCCTGCTTCCACAACGCGATGTACGGCTGCAAGTCCTCCATCATCGCCATCCATTGCTGCGGATCCAGCGACTGCGCCCCGTCCGACATCGCCTTCGCCGGGTTCGGGTGAATCTCCAGGATCAGCGCGTCCGCCCCGATCGCCACCGCCGCCCGCGCCAGTGGCGGCACCAGGCTCCGCTTGCCCGTCGCGTGCGACGGATCGAGCACCACCGGCAGATGCGTCATTTCTCGCAACAACGCGATCGACACGATGTCGCACGTGTTCCGCGTCGCGGTCTCGAACGTCCGGATCCCGCGCTCGCACAACATCACGTCCTTGTTGCCGTGCGCCACGATGTACTCCGCCGACATCAGCAGTTCCTTGATCGTGGACGACAGCCCGCGCTTGAGCAGAACCGGACGCCCGCACTTGCCCAACGCCTTTAACAGCGCGAAATTCTGCATATTCCGCGCTCCCACCTGCATGATGTCCGCGTATTCGGCCACCAGCGGCACTTCGGCGTCCGACATCACCTCGGTCACGATCGCCAGACCCGTCTCCGCCCGCGCCTTCGCCAGCAGTTTCAGCCCTTCTTCAGCCAGACCCTGAAAGTCGTACGGCGACGTCCGCGGCTTGAACGCCCCGCCGCGCAGCACCCGCGCCCCGCCCCGGCGGGCCAGTTCCGCGGACTCCATGATCTGCTTCTCGCTCTCCACCGAACACGGACCCGCCATCACCACGAACTGGTCGTAGCCGATCTCGATGTCCGGCGCCACCTTCACCACCGAATCTGTCTTCTTGAACTCGCGGGAGACGAACTTGTAGGGCGCCGAAATCGGCACCGCTTTCTCGACACAGTCCAGCGCCGTCAGCGACTCCAGACAGTTGCTCGTGTCCCCCACGCCGATCGCGCCGATCACCACCCGCTCCTCGCCTTCGATCGCGTGAATCTTGTAGCCGAATTCGGTGATCCTTTGGATGACCCCGTCGATCTCCTCGCGCGTCGCATGTCTCTTCATCGAGATAATCATGTCCGGCAGGATAGCGCACGAGTGACACTTCTGTCAAGTGTCTAACTATACCAAGTAATTGAATTCAAATAGCTTTAGGACACCACCTGAGCAGGGTGTACACTTGGCCAGCGCCGCGGGCGGTGCCGCCCTGGCGATGAATCGGCGGCGTCAAGGCCGCTTCTGACGGCTCAGCCGGCTGGCCCATCCCTGGGATCGACCTGACGCAAGAAGGCCTCCGCCGAAGCGGAGGCCTCTTTGTCCTAGGGATTGCGGAAGGAAATCAGGCCTTGCGGCGGCGGCGGGCGGCGAAGCCCACAGCCAGCAGGCCGAAGCCCATCAGAGCAACCGTGCCCGGTTCGGGGACCGCGCGGTAGTCGAGGGTGACGTTCGCGGAGGTGAAGCCCACGTCGAGGAAGTCTCCGCTGCGGATCACAATGCGGCTCGTGATGAGGCCCGCGCTGATCAGCTGACCGAAGTCAAGGACACCACCATTGCTGGAGGTCGCGCCGTCGGTCAGGGCACCCGAGTTCAGGTCGAAGGGAGTGTCCGCGCCGGTCGAGAACCAGTTGGCCGCATTGTTGAAGATGCGGTAGTTGGTGCCGGGATTGACCACGATGAACCGGAAGTCAGCAGTGGAGTCGCCGAGCCCCGAGCGGCCGTTCAGTTCAAAAGTGATGCTGTTGATGAACAGGATGTCGTTCGGAAGGTTCCAGACGAGGTCCAGTGTGTCGCCGGCGCTCAGGGGGGTCCCACCATTGGGAGAGACAGGGCCAAGCTGAACGATCGCGGCCTGGGTGGGCGCAGCCACGAAAAGGGCGGCCACCAAAGCCAGAACGGGAAGAATTTTGCGAAGCATGTTGTGAGAGATCTCCTCCTAGAGGTCTATCAGACTACGGTCTGTATTCGAAAAGTACTAGACCGTCGGACAACCTTACCCCATTCTGAGGACGTTGGTCCTACATGTCAAGTACTATTTCGGAAAATAGTACCCAATCACGGAATCCGCTTGCGGGCGGCGGCCGGGAACGGTATCTTGAGAAGCGTCCCCTCTCCCCCGAGGCCCGCTTCCGGACCATGTCCAGCATGCAGCAGACCGACCCAGCCTACGAGCGCGGACTCCCCTCCAATCTCTACGCCGAGCGGATGGTGCTGGGTGCTGTCCTCATGAACGACGCCTCGTTCATCACCGTCGCTGCCTCCCTCGCGCCCGACGACTTCAGCCTGGAGAAACACCGGCGTATCTTCCAGAGAATGCTCGATATCCACGGCCGCGATGAGCGCATCGACCGCGTCACACTGGCCAATGAACTGATGCGCCGGGGCGAACTCGAGTCCGTCGACGGTCTCAGCTATCTCGTCAGCCTCGACGAAGGCCTGCCGGAACTCTACAACCTGGAAAGTTACGTCGCCATCGTCAAGGACAAGAGCCTTCTGCGCCAGGTAATTTTTACCAGCCAGGAGTTGATGCACCGCTGCTACATGGGCGAGGAGGGCCCCGCCGACATCATCGGCGCCGCACAAACCACCCTGATGGGCCTCAGTCAGGCGCAGGCGAAGGACGATCTGATCAGCGCCGCCCAGGTCTTCGAGCGCGCCGAAGGCGGCCTCGACGGATTCCTCGACCCATCCCGCCGCGTTCAGGGTACCAGTACCGGTTTTCTCCGCTTCGATGAAATGACCGGCGGCTTCCATGGCGGTGAACTGATCATCCTCGCCGCCCGCCCCGCGATGGGCAAGACCGCCCTCGCCCTGAACGTCGCCCTGCATATCGCCACCAATCGCGCCCGCCCCCAGGCCGTCGCCGTGTTTTCGCTCGAAATGTCGAAGGAATCGCTGATGACGCGTCTGATCTGTTCGCGAGCCCGGGTGAACCAACAGCGGTTCCGCGTCGGCCACCTCGACCGGGACGAACGCGCCCGTCTCACCATGGCCGCCTCCGACCTCTTCGAGGCCCCCCTCTATATCGACGACTCCAGCGCCACGACGCTGATGGACGTCAACGCCAAACTACAGAAACTGACCTCTCAACTCAAGGCCAATGGCCAGGAACTCGGCCTGGTGGTCGTCGATTACCTCCAGTTGATGCCGACGCCCAACCTCGGCCGGAGTTCCAACCGGACACTCGAGGTCGGCGCTCTCTCGCGCGGTATGAAGTTGATGGCGAAGGACATGGATGTGCCGTTTCTGGTGCTGTCCCAGCTCAGCCGCGCGCCCGAACAGCGCCTCGGCGACCACCGCCCCCAACTGAGCGACCTGCGCGAATCGGGCTCCATCGAACAGGACGCCGACCTGGTGAGCTTCATCTTCCGCCCGGAAGTCTATCAAAAGGAACGGGAAGACCTCCGCGGCGTCGCCGAACTGATCCTCGCCAAACAGAGGAACGGGCCCACCGGCAAGATCCCGCTGGTTTTCCTCCACGAGTACACCAAGTTCGAAAACCCCGCCGACGACTTCATCGACGACACCCCGATGGAGTAGCGCCGGGGGCTAGACGACCGCGCGGCGCGTGGCTTCATGGCGGAAGCGGAACATTCGCCGCAACTGCCAGCGCGCGACCCAGGCGCCGAAAAAGTCGATCAAAGCCCCGCCGGGGAGGCTGAAGTCGATCTCGTCGGTCAACCGGGTTTCGTGGGCGGAGAGCGCCTCGAAGCGGTGGTGATGCACCCAGCGCCGGAACGGGCCCTGTTCCTGGACGTCGGCGAACAGGCGGTTCTTTTGATATTCGGTGTGCCGGGCGACCCAGCGCCGCCGGAATGGCCCGAGCGGCACTTCGAGTTCGACCACCGCGCCGGGCGCCAGGCCGCCCACTTTGCGGATCACCCGGACCGGGGCGAAGGGCGGCGTCAGCATTTCGAGCGCGTCCGGGCGCTCATGGAACGCGAAAACGGCCTCCACGGGGGCCGGAATCACCGAACTGTGCACGAATTTGGGCATACAGAAGCGTTAAGCTGTCTGCTTGGCCTGATGGTGCTCGAACTCCAGCAGATGCAGAAACGCTTCGGGGGCATCGCCGCGCTGCGCCGGGGCGATCTGCGGGTGGCCGCGAGCGAAGTCCATCTTCTGCTGGGCGAAAACGGCGCCGGCAAATCCACGCTGATGAAGATCACCGCCGGGATGATCCTGCCCGACGCCGGCCAGTTGCTCTGGCGGGGCGCGCCGGCGCGCTTCCGGAATCCGGCCGAAGCCCAGCGGGCGGGGATCGCCATGGTCCACCAGGAGAGCCTGCTGGCCCCCCATTTGACCATCGCCGAGAATCTCTGGCTGGGCCGCGAGCCTTCCGGCCCGCCGGGGTTCGTCCGCCGGGGCGAGATTCGCCGTCTGGCGCGTGAATTGATCGCGGAGCACCGGTTTCCGCTCGACGCGGACTGGCGGGTCGAACGGCTCAGCCCGGCCGAGCGCCAGATGGTCGAAATCTGCCGCTCGATCGCGCAAAAAGCGTCACTTCTGATCTTCGACGAGCCCACTTCGGCGCTGTCGGGCGCCGAAACGCGCGAAGTTTTCCGCATTGTGCGCGACTTGAAGGAGCGCGGCGTCGCGGTGGTCTACATCACCCACAGAATGGGAGAATTGCGCGAATTGGGCGACCGGGCGACGGTTTTGCGCGACGGCGAGACGGTTTTCAGCGCGCCGATGGCGGAGGTGACAAACGACGAACTGGTCCGGCAGATGGTGGGACGGACGATCTCGACGGGCCGCCGCGGCGGGCGGGAGAGCGGGGCTATCCGGTTAAAAGTGAACGGGTTAACGAGGCGAGGGGTGCTGGACAAGATCAGCTTCGAGGCCCGGGCGGGCGAAATCCTCGGCCTCGCCGGCCTGGTGGGCGCCGGACGGACCGAACTCTGCCGGGCGCTGTTTGGCGTCGATCCCGTTGATTCCGGGGAAGTTACAGTTGACGGCGTGCCGGTGCGCCCGCGCTCGCCCCGGGAAGCCGTCCGCGCCGGCATCGTGCTGGCC
>DNFG01000390.1 GCA_003487005.1 Bryobacterales bacterium | reverse complement strand
GGTCATCCTCGCGGAGTTGCTGGGTTTGCCGCACGCGACGATCATCATGGACGTCGAAGTGCGCGAGGACGGATTGCGGGTGAAGCGCGAGTTGGAAGACGGCTGGTTTCAGCATGTCTCGCTGCCATTACCAGCGGTTTTGACGATTCAGAGCGGGTCTTCCCGATTGCGCTACGCGACGCTGATGGGCATCAAGAAGGCGAAGACGAAGGAGGTCCGGGCCGTGACGGCTGCGGGACTGGGGGTGGCGCCGGAAACCGGGACGTTGCTGGAGCGGGTGGCTCTGCCGGATCGAACCAAGCAGACGGTCCTGCTGGAGGGCACGCCCGAAGAGCAGGCAGCCCAGTTGGTGGAAAAGCTGAAGCACGAGGTGCGCGCATTATGAGCGGGATTCTGGTCGTAGTGGAAATCACGGCGCAGGGCGCGCTGCACCGGATGTCGCTCGAAACGCTCGCCGCGGCGCAGGAATTGGGCCGACCCGTCTCGGCCGCCGTCTTCGGCGCGCAGACCGGGGACGTGGCCGCGCAGTTGGCCGGCTACGCGCTGGAGAAGGTCTACGCTCTGGAACACCCGCTGCTGGACCAGTACACCGCGGACGGGGCGACGGCGGCGGTGGACTGGCTGATCGGGCGGTTGGCGCCGGAGATGGTGCTGTTCCCGCACACGTATCAGGCGCGGGATTTCGCCCCCAAGGTCGCGACGCGCCGGGGGCGGGCGCTCGTCAGCGACGTGATCGCGATCCGCCGGGATCAGAGTGGCGTGGTGCTGCGGCGTCAGTTGTTTCAGGGCAAACTGGTGGGGGATTACCGGCCGGCCGCGGGCTTGGTCTTCGCGTCGCTGCAGGCGGGCGCCTGGCGGGCGGACGCTTTGGCCGCCGGTTCGGCGCCGGTGGAAGTCCTGACGCCGGAGTTGGAGCCCGGAATGATCCGGCAGAAGCCGGAGGCGGCATTCCGGGAGTCCGCGCGGGGCGTCGATCTCACCGCGGCGCCGCTGATTGTGGCCGTGGGCCGGGGGATCAAGGAAGAATCGAATTTGGTGCTGGCGCAGGAACTGGCAGAGGCGCTGGGAGCGGAACTGGCGGCATCCCGGCCGATCTGCGACAACGGCTGGCTGCCGATGGAGCGGCAGGTGGGCTCATCGGGACAGACGGTCGCGCCGAAACTCTACCTGGCTCTCGGCATCTCGGGCGCGATCCAGCATCTGGTCGGCATGAAGGGCTCGCAGTGCATTGTGGCGATCAACAAGGACCGGGACGCGCCCATCTTCGAGGTCGCCGACTACGGCATTGTGGGGGATCTGTTCGAGGTCGTGCCCGCGCTGATTGACGAGATCAGCCGGCAGCGGGGGTAGCGGTCAGCAGTCCGGCCACGCGCGCCATGGCAAGCCGGGCGGCATCGGGAGCGGCGAGGAGTTCCGCCGCCGCAATCGCGGGTCCAAAGCGAATCACAAACCGACTGTCCTGCTCGCTGATTCCGCAAGGGACGGCGGGGAGCCCAAGCCGCGCCAACTGGGCGATCAGGCGTTCGGAGCCGGGGAGCGGATCCGTCAGGACACCCGCCGAACCCGCGACGCCCTCCGGGAATAACCCGATGGGCTGAGTGGCGGCGCGGGCGTCCCGCAGCACGTTACGCAGCGAACGCGCCGTGAAGGCCGGATTCGCGCCGGCAAACGAAACCGGGTAGCACCAGAGAGCGTGGGCGACTTTCGGCAGCAGCCAGTCGCCGGGCGAAGGGCAGGAGAAGGGTCCGAAGCGAAGGCGGGGCCAATTGGCCGTGACCAGCCAGCGGACCGGAGCGTTCGAGGGCCCATAGCGGGCCACGATGGCCTGGGTGACCGCTGCCGCCGAGTGAAGAATCCAAAGACCCTTGCGCTGGTAGTGGTTGGCGACGAGAAGGAAGCGCGGGCTCGGAGGAAGCAACTCGAGTCCCTCAATGGACGGAGCAGGGTCCATGCGGTCCACGATGGCGCGGGTGAAGTCGTTCAGGTCGCGGCGGCGGCGCTGCGCGATGAAGGGCGTCAGTCCCATCACCTGGTCCCAGGGGACCGGGTACTCGATCGGACGGCTCACACGGGGCGGCCCTTCCATTCGGACTTCCATCCGAACAGGGACTTGGCCATGGCGGTCAGCGCGATCGCCTGGAAGAAAACAATCCCGAGCGGAGCCAGCAATGCGCTCCAGGACCGGTACCACGGAAGCCAGGCGAGGGCGATCAGCAGCCAGAAACCCACCAGGTGAAAATCATAGGCGTAATACCAGAGCCCCCAGGCCGCGGGCAGCCAGTTCATCATGACGATCGACGAGGCGATCACCCAGGCGCCCGTCCGGGGATTCAGCTTGAGGAAGCGAAATGAGTTCTTCTCGAAACCCTTCCAGATCGAGCGAAGAGAATCGTACATCCGCACGTGAGCGAGTCTTTCAGCGCGCAGGACTCGGTAATTGGTGCGGTGGCGCTTCAGCAGCTTCGCGAAGGCGACATCTTCCACCACGCTCGAGGCCACCGCACGGTGCCCGCCGAGGAAGTTGTAAGCAGCCCGCTTGATCAGCAGACACTGACCGTTCGCGAGACATTCCTTGTGAATGATGTTGTTCACGTTCTTCGGATTGACCCCCGTGAAGTAGAGGCCGAACGCGTACGGCAGAATCATCTTTTCAAATAACGTCACTGTTTCGAGCCGCGGAAATACGGAGACGGCCGTCAGTTCGTGCTCGCAAGCGTATGCGAGCAGGGACTGCACGAATCCGGGCTCGAACCAGGTGTCCGCATCGACAAATAGGATCCAGGTGGACTCGGTGTAGCCCACGCCCGACCAACACGCGTTCGGCTTGCCCAGCCAACCGGGGGGAAGCGGTTGGGCCCCGCGTACCTCGGCGCCGGCTTCGCGAGCGATTTCGGCCGTCCGGTCCGTCGAATGGTCGTCGACGACCAACACCGTCGACCCCGCAAGGGATCGGACGGCACGCCCGATCGCCCCCTCCTCATTGCGGGCCGGAATGATGACGACATGGTCACTATCAACACCCTCGGGTAGACGCGCGGGCAGCAGTTCGGGCAGGCCCAGGTAGCGGTAACGCGACCAGGCGGCGAAACAGAGGATCAGTGCGGCGGCGGCCGCGGCAAGAATGATTGCGTTCACGACAATCTTTTTATGGTAGGACCTTTGACGCCGTCAGGGAACAATGGGCTTTCTGTGGTCGCCTGCCAGGCGCCGGTCCCGTCGGCGGCACGGGCTTCGACGACCGCGGCGCCCTCCGGGATGACCAGGTTCGCCTTCCAGCGGGACCAGGTGAAGGCGGAGATCGGGGCTTCGAGTTGCGCTTCCACCCAGGGTCCCTTGCCGGCGCGCACCTCCACCCGGCTGACGCCCCGGATCCCCGCAAAAGCCACGCCGCCCGCCAGCGCCTGCTCCCCGTTGCGGCGGATCCGGTCGATGTAGCTCATCGTGTGGACGACAGGCTCTTTGGTGTAGCCCATCTTGGGCCACGTCCCGACATACGGCTGCGAGCAGAGCCGGATTTCGGACATCCACTTGACGCTCTTGAAGCCGTAATACTTCGGTGCGATCAGACGGAATGGGAAGCCGTGGATGCGATTGAGCGTCATGCCGTTCATGCCCAGGGCCAGCAGCAGGTCGTCCGAGAAGGCGTACGCCGCGGGCAGCGAGTCATCGTGTCCGTCCACGCCGATAAAGGCAATCTCGCTGATGTGCGAAGGCACTTCGGCGGGATCCACGAGTTGACGGAGAAAGATCCCGCTCCATTCCGCGGTGCCCATCAGGTTCGAATTCAGGGTGTTCGAGACACAGCGCATCGTCGTGTACCGCTGAATCCGGCGGAGGGCGAGTAGCTGGGAGTAGCTGTATTCCTTCCAGGGGCGTCCGTCCAGAGTGACTTTCAGGCGCCAGGAGGTGGGATCGAGGACCGGATCCACCGTGTTCTTGCTCATTCCGTAGAAAGAATCAACGCTCGTGACGGATTTCCGAACCAGTCCCGGAGCGAACTGGTCGCGTTCTTCCGGGTATTGGAAGGGCCACAGCGGAACGGGTTCGACGGCCTTGCGGGCCCAGGCGCGGTCGCGTGCCCAGGATTCCACGGCCACCCCCGCGGTTCCCGCCATCATGACAAAAGGCACAGCGCGGGCCAGCCATTCGCGCCGCGCAGGTGATGGAGCGGGCATCGGGGCAGCCCGGCGCAGGGCCAGACTAGCGAAGAACAGGAGAAAAAAGACGAAGCCCGTGGCGGCGAGTCCGCCGGTCGCGGCGAAGGGTTTGGCCCAATCGCCGAGGGTATCGAGCAGCACGACGGCGTAATAGTTCGGCGTCCGGGCCATGATCCACTCGGCCACGATCTCGGTGACGAGCGGCACGCCCTTCCAGTAGAAAAGCGCGTAATTGACCGCGGTAAAGACGAAAGCAGCGATGGAACTGAGGCGAAGGGCGCGAAGGAACAGCATAGAGTTTGACTACCAGGGAAACGAGAGATAGCGGCGCAGGGCGGGCACGGCCATGGTCCGGGCGGTGATCCAGTATTTTTGCGAGGCGGGCACCACCGCCCGGCGCTCGAAGACGTCATAACCGGACTTCTCAATCCGGCCCAGAATGCCCGCGTAGACCCGCGCCGCGACTTCAACGGCAAACCGGCCGCGGCGGTCCAGCATCGGAATGCCGGGTTCTGCGGCGGCGTAATAGCGACGCGCACGCGCGGCCTGAAACTCCATCAGCCGGATGAAATTGCCATTGCGGACCCGCGCCTCCATCTGCCCAATCGTGTAACCGGCCCCCTCGATCTCGTCCAGAGGGAGGTAAATGCGGCCCCGGCCCAGATCTTCGTCGATATCCCGGAGGATGTTGGTCAACTGGAGCGCGATGCCAAGATCGATCGCCTGGGCATGAGGCTGGCCGCGAAAGCCGATGACGTGCATCATCATCAGGCCGACGACGCTCGCCACGCGATAGCAAAACACGCGAAGTTCGTCAAAATTGCGATAGCGAAGCCGTTCCATGTCCATCCGGAGGTCCATGCGCATCCCCTCAATCAGGTCGAGCGGAAATTCATGCGGGATCCCCGATTCGGCCGCGACGCGGGCAAAGAGTCGAAGAACCGGCGAATCGACGGTCTCGCCGCGCAGCGCCGAGCGCAACCGGCCGTCCCACTCCTCGAGAAGGCGGGCGGCGGTCGCCGGGTCTGGCGCTTCATCGACCAGGTCGTCGGTGGTCCGGCAAAACCAGTACACTCCGTGGGCGGCTTTGGCGAGTTCCGGCGGGAAGAAGCGGGTCGCGAAGAAAAAACTCTTCGATCCCGCGGCCGTGGCTTCGGCAGCAGCGGTGTAAAG
>DNFG01000273.1 GCA_003487005.1 Bryobacterales bacterium | reverse complement strand
CCAACCCCGTCCCCGATCTCCGCCCCGATGCCGCCAACTTCACCTCTGCCGACCTCGTCGACCGCTCCGGCCGCCTCCCCCGTTACCAGTCCGGCGGCATCTCCTACGAACGCGAACTCAAGGGATCCCTTGTCCTCAGCGGCGGCCTCTCCATCGCCGGCGGCAAAGGTCTCTTCCTGGGCGGCGGTTCGGTGAATCTCAACGCCATCCACCCCGACCAGCTGATCCACCGCGATCTCCTCAATGACGAACTCTTCCGCCGCACGGTTCGCCCCTTCCCTCAATACCTCAGCTTCAACCTGAATGGCGCCTGGCCCGATGGCCAGTACCGGCGCGATGCCGCCTGGTTCCGCGTGGAAAAACGCATGGCCCAGGGCCTGTCCCTCAACGCCTACTATGAACTCTCCCGCCAGGTCGACGACTACTCCGGACCCGGCGGACGCCAGGACTTCTTCAACCGCCGGAATGAATGGGGCCTCACGTCCTACAACAACCCTCACCGCCTCTCGTTGACCTACCTCTACGAACTCCCCATTGGCGTCAACAAGCCCTTTCTTGCCTTTGAGGACTGGCGCCGCATCCTCGTCAACGGCTGGGCTCTCTCCGGCATCACCTCCCTCTCGAGCGGCGAACCCCTCGCCCTCCGCGCCCAGTTCAACAATACCGGCGGCGTCGTCTCCGGCCTCCGCGTCAATGTCGTCCCCGGCGTCGATCCCCACGTCCCCAACCAGGGCCCCGAACTCTGGTTCAACCCCAATGCCTTCACCCACCCCGACGACTTCTCCCTCGGCAACGGACCTCGCGCCCACCCCACCCTCCGCGGACCCACCACCCAGAACCACGACCTCTCCGTCTCCAAACGCTTTGTCATCGACCAGGAACGTACCCTCGAATTCAACGCTTCCGGCTTCAATTTCATCAACCTCGGCGTCTGGAACGACCCTGACACCGTCATCGGCACCGCCAGCGCCCCGAATGTCAACGCCGGCAAGATCATCGGCTCCCGCGGCGGCCGTGTCATTCAGCTTGGACTGAGGCTCAGCTTCTGACCATGCGCCTCTCCCGCCGCCGCCTCATCGCCCTCTTGACGGCTGCTCCTGCCGCCTCCGCCCAGCCCAAACCGCTCCACCGTCGAGTCACCGCCTGGCCCGCCAACGGCGGCGGCCTCCCCTCCTCCCTGAAGGCCACCGTCGAAGGCGCCCCCGCCCGGACCCTTCGCGTCCGCGGACCCGGGACCGACATGATCCTCTTCCTCGTTCTCGATCTCGTCGGCGACCTCGCCTTCGTCGACCCCGCCCGGCAGTCCCTGATCTCCGAACTCGGCAATCTCCCCGAACACGTCTGGGCCACGGTCCTGCGCGCCCAGGACGGACTCCGCGTCGCCGTCGATCCCGCCCCCGATCGCGCCCCGGCCATCGCCGCCATCGAGAATACCCAGATCTCCGGCCGCGCCGGCCTGCTCGAAACCGTCGAACCCGCCGTCCAACTCGCCGGCGCCCTTCTCGAAAAGGCCCCCGTCCGGATCGCCATCCTCTACGTCACCGACTCCAACATCTACAACTACCGCGAGGACTACACCAACCCCGTCATCAACCCCTCCGATTCGCGCGACCTGTCCCGCCGCTTTCCCGAAGGGCTGATTCGCGAGAAAACCACCTCCCTGGCCCAGTCGCTCGCCGCCTACGACGCCCCCGTCTTCATCGTCCATCTCGCCTTCCTTCGCGACCGCCTCAACGAGGCCTACCAGAACGGCCTCCAGTTGATGGCCGAAGCCACCGGAGGCGGCCTCTCCCTCTGCCGGACGCCCAACGACATCCCCACCGTGCTCGCCGCCGCATTCCAGCGCATCCTCGGCCATTGGGCCATCGATCTCGAAGTCCCGCCTTCCGTCCCGCGTAACTTCACCGTCCAACTCGACGCCCCCGATTTGAGCCTCCAGTACCGCAACCGATTCTCCAGGGGAAAGTAGGAACCCGATGAACCTCCCGCTGAACTGTCTCCTTCAGCCCGCTATGATGGGAACGCGGTCATGAAGTTCTCCCGCTCCATCCTCGCTGCCCTCATTTGCGCCGCCGTCGCGGTCGCCGCCCTCGTTCTCCTCCTCGCCGCCCGGCGCGAGGCCGCTGAATCCTCCGCTGCCCTGGAAGCCGCCCGCGCCCACGCCCAGAATCTCGAACAACAGACCTCCGCGCTCGCCGCCGAAAACCAGACCCTCCGTCAACAGATTGAAGCTGAAGGACTTCAGCCCGCTGCCCCGCCGCCGGCCGCCCGCCCCGCCGACCCCTCCAAACTCGAAGCCGTCCGCGAACTCGCCGCCCTCCAGACCCGCCACGAGGCCCTCCAACTCCAGGTCACCGGCCTCCAGAACCGCCTCGCTGAAATGGATGGAGCCCTCGAACGGCTCAATTCCGAAAACCGGCGCCTCGGCGCCGCCGAAGCCAGCCTCAAGGACCAGCTCGACTCCACCCGCCGCGTCGTCACCGCCACCGAGGCCGAACTCAAAAGCAAGGCCGGGCGCGTCGAACAACTCGAAGCCTCCCTCCGCCGGTTCCGCGACCAGGCTTCCGGAGCCGACCGCCGGACTTCCCAGATCACCCAGAGCCTCCAGCAACTCGAGGACATCAATCGCCGCCGCGAGGATACGCTCAATGCCCTCCAGCGCCGCTATCGCGACGTCACCGACCAGCTCCGCTCCCTGGCACTCCGCCTCGATACCCAGCGTGACAACCCGGTTCCGCTGGGCGCCACCGACCTTTCCCGCATCTCCAGCGCCGTCCAGTCCGCCGAGGATGACCTCCGCACACTGACCAGTCTCAACACCCAGGCCCGCACCGCGATCGACCGCCTCCAATAAAGTTCTTCCCCGGCTGGAACTTTTCCGCCCTGACGGTATCTAAACTGGTGGGACCCCTTCCCGCTACCTGATCATTCTCAATGCGTAATCACTTCAAATTCACCGTTCTGGCGATCATTCTGGCTTCGTTTTTCACCTTCTAACGCTCGTTTGAAGGATTTCTGCGCCTGCGCGGCGACCTAAAACCGCGCCGCAAACGGCTGTCCACCCGCCAACAGGCCCTCCACCCGGTCCACCACCTGCCGGGCGCCCGGCATCGGTGGCAGCACGCTGAACCGCCCTTCGCGAACCGCCTCCAGCGCCGCCCGCGCCACGTCCTCCGCCCTCACGCCTTTTTGCAGGTCCTCGTGGATCTCCGCCCGCAGCGATTCCATGGCTTCGTCCTTGATTTTTAAGGACTTGGCGATGTCCGTCGCCACCGCCGCCGGACACAGTACCGTCACCCCGATCCGCCCCCCCTGTTGCCGCAATTCGAGCGCCAGCGCCTCCGAGAGCGCCACCACCCCCGCTTTGCTGACCCCGTAACTCGCCGCCATCCCCACCGGCAGCAGTCCCATCACCGAGGCCGTGTTCACAATGTGGGCTTCGCCCTCCTGTTCGAGCATCCGCGGCACGAAGGCCCGGATGGCGTGGATCACCCCGCCAAGGTTGACCGCCAGATCCCGGTCCCACTCTTCCGCTTCGATGGTCCAGCAGGGACCAACCGTCCCCGCGACACCCGCGTTGTTGCAGAGCAGGTGGACTGCGCCGAAGTGGCCGAACGCGACGTTCGCCAGTTCTTCCACCTCCGCCTCCCGCGCAACATCGCAGGTCATCGCCATCCCTTCCACACGCGTCCGGGCCAGTTCGGCCCCCGCTTCGTCCAGGGCTTCCGCGTCGATGTCGGCCAGCACCACCTTCATGCCTTCGGCGCCGCAAACGCGCGCCAAAGCGCGGCCGATTCCTCTCGCCGCGCCCGTAATGACTGCAACTTTACCCGCCAGTTCACGCACTGCAGGTTCCTCCGCTGCCGATCATAGCAGGCTGTCAAGTCTACCAGTTGATCGATTCCAGCATCACGTGGGAGACCTTGCCGAGCTGCGTCGGCTCGCGCTGGGTCTTCAGCAGGACCTCTCCATACTTGTAGCCCCGGTCGAAGGCATTCATGTTGAGATCCCGGTACCGGGCCGGCACGCTGTCGCCCACCGCTGCCCGGCACGCGTCCTTCTCAACCGCGCCCGTGATGGCCACCAGAAAGCCCACCATCACCACATTCAGCACCATCTTTTTGCCCAATTCCTCGGCAATGCGCGTCGCGGGGATGCTATAGACCCGCCGGCCCAGGGCCGCCGAGTCCATCCGGACCAGGTCTTCCTCGACGATCAGGACCCCGCCTTCCTTCAACTCGGGCGTGAACCGGCTGTAGGCCTCCTGCGACATCACCACCAGAATGTCCGGTTCGGTGAGATACGGGTACAGCACCGGCTGGTCGCTGACCACCAGCGCCGCGCTCGCCGCCCCGCCCCGGGCCTCCGGCCCGTAATTCTGCGTCATGGTGGCGTAGCCGCCCTGGCCGATGGCCGCGGCCCGCCCCAGAATGTGTGCCGACAGGATGACACCCTGTCCGCCAAAGCCGGCAATCCGGATTTCGGTCAGCATGAGCAGCAGTCCTCCTTCGCGACGCCCGCCTCCGGATTCTCGTCCGGCTGGGGTGGCAGCGGATGGTAATTCGCGCCTAACTGCTGGCGCATCAACGTCAGATAGTCCGGCCGCTCGCGGTCCACGAACTTGCCGACGATGATTTCGCCACCCTGAACCAGGGCCGTTTCGTGGGTTGGCGCGCCGTTGCGGATCTTGCTCCGCTCCTTGTAGTCCTTCATGGCCGCCAGTCCGTCGGCCAGGTTGTTCCGCCGGCCATAGAGCGTCGGGCAGGGCGAAAGCACTTCCACGAAGCGGAAACCCTTCTTGTTCAGCGCTTCCTTCATCGTTTTCTCGAGCATTTTGACGTGGAAAACCGTCCAGCGGGCCACAAAACACGCGCCCGCGGCGTCCACCAGGTGGGCCATGTTCAGTTCCGGCTCGAAACTCCCGTACGGGGTCGTCGAACTGATCGACGCGCCCGGCGTCGTCGCCGCCGCCTGCCCGCCCGTCATCGCGTAGATCATGTTGTTGATGCAAACCACCATCAAATCCATGTTCCGGCGCGCCGCGTGGATCAGATGATTGCCGCCGATCGAGGTCAGATCGCCGTCGCCTGAATACACCACCACGGTCAATTCGGGATTGGCCAGCTTCAGACCCGTCGCGAAGGGGATCGCGCGGCCGTGCGTGGTGTGAAACGAGTCCATCTTGGTGTACCCGCTCACGCGCCCCGAACAGCCGATGCCGGAAACGATCGCCACCTTCTTGATGTCGATTCCAGTGCTCATCAGCGCGTAGGCGAAGCTGTTCACCGAGGTGCCGATGCCGCAGCCAGGGCACCAGATCGTCGGGATCCGGTCCATGCGCAGGACATCTTCCACGGGATTGTGGATCGGAAAATCGACCGTCGTACTCATGCCAGTCCCCTTTCGATCGCTGCAACGATATCGACCGGTTTATGGACGGTGCCGCCGGCGTGGGGCATCCGGATCACCCGGGTCGTGCCCGCTGCAACGCGCTCCACCTCCAGCACCACCTGCCCCAGGTTCAGTTCCGGGGCCACAATCGCCTTCACCCGCCCGGCGATTTCGCGAACGAGCTTTTCCGGGAACGGCCAGACGCATTTCAGACGTAAAAAACCGACCTTCAGGCCCTTCTCGCGCGCCATCTGGATGCCCCGGCGCGCCACCCGCGACGTGATGCCGTAGCTCAGCACCACCACGTCGGCGTCTTCCAGGCCATCTTCTTCCACCATCACGAGTTCGTCGGCCGCCCGGAGGATCTTGTTGAACAGGCGATTGACCAGCTTTTCCTGCTGTGCGGGGTTCATCAGCGGATAGCCGCGGTCGTCGTGGGTCAAACCGGTCACAAACAGGCTGTAGCCTTCGCCGGCGTGTGCCATTTCGGGAACGAGATCCTCGCTTGCTTCGAACGGAAGGTACTCGCCGGGCTTCTTCTTCGTGTGCCGCCGGGGGTACACCGGGATCTGGTCGGCGGGCGGGATGACCACTTTTTCGGTCATGTGGCCGACACACTCGTCCATCATGAACATCACGGGAATCCGGAAGCGTTCGGCCAGATTCATGCCGGTGACCGCGAGGTCGAAGCATTCCTGGGGCGAATCGGGGACCAGGGCGATCGTCAGATAGTCACCGTGGGAGCCAAACCGGGCCTGCATCATGTCGCCCTGGGCCGGGAGCGTGGGCAACCCGGTCGAGGGACCGCCGCGCTGGACATCGACGAACATGCAGGGGGTTTCGGTCATCGCGGCGAAGCCGATGTGCTCCATCATGAGCGAAAAACCGGGCCCGGTTTTTCGCTCATGA
>DNFG01000023.1 GCA_003487005.1 Bryobacterales bacterium | reverse complement strand
AACGTCACCGTCCCGTGAAACTCCTGCTTGAAGTTGTTCGGCTCGTACGGCTTCCCGTCATACCAGAACGTCGTCGGCTCGTCCGCGATCCGCGTCATCGTCGTCAACGGCGGATTCACGCTCCCGTCCAGCGCCGTCCGCAATGCCGCCGCATACACGAATGGCTTGAAAATCGACCCCGGCTGCCGCCGCGCCAGCGCACGGTTCAACTGGCTCTGCCCGTAACTCCGCCCCCCGATCAGCGCCTTCACCTCCCCCGTGTACGGATCCAGCGCCACCAGCGCCACCTGCGCCTGCGGATACTGCCGCCGCCGCCGCGCCAGTTGCTCGTCCACTTCCTTCATCCCCGCCTGCACCGCCGCCAGCGCGTCCCGCTGCAACTTCATGTCCAGCGTCGTGTACACCCGGTATGAACTCGACTGAAAATCGATGCTCTGAAACTGGTCCTGCAACCGGTCGTTCACCAGATCCACGAAATACGGCGCATCCGAACTCTCCACGCCCCCTTGCACCAACTGCAGCGGCGCCGCCACCGCCACCTTGTATTCCGCCTCCGAAATGTACTCGTTGTCCCTCATCAGCCCCAGAATGATGTTCCGCCGCTGCACACTCCGCTCCGGATTCCGGAACGGATTGTAGAGATTCGGCCCCTGCACCATCCCCGCCAGCAGCGCCGCCTCCTCCACCTTCAACTCCCGGATGTCCTTGCCGAAATGGATCGCCGCCGCCTCCCCGAACCCCTGCACCGCGAAACTCCGCCGCCAGCCCAGATCGATGAAATTGACGTAATGTTCGAAGATCTGTTCCTTCGACATCCGCTGCTCCAGTTGCAGCGTGATCATCATCTCCGACGCCTTCCTCTGCCACGTCACTTCCCGGTTCAGGAAGAACGTCCGCGCGAGTTGCATCGTGATCGTTGACGCCCCCTTCCGCCGGTTCTCCGTCACGTCCTCCCAGATCGTCGCCGCCAGCCGGATCGGATCCAGCCCCGCATGCTGGAAAAACCGCTTGTCCTCCGCCGACAGCACCGCCTGCACCAGCACCTTCGGCAGATCCTGGTACTTCACCATCCGCCGCTTCTGCCGTTCCCGGTCGAACAGTTGCGTGAACAGCTCCGGCTCCAGATCGTAAATCGTCCGCTCCGTGTTGTCCGCGCTCGACACGATCCGCGTCACCACCCCGCTGCCGATGAACACCACCCCAGGCTCGCTCCTCGGGTACGAATCCACCCCGGGGAAGATCTCCACCGCGTCCTCGCGCACATGGAAATAGCCCATCCGGTTCGACTGCTTCTCCGTATACCCCCGCCGCCGCAACGCCGCCACCAACTCCTCCGCCGTGATCCGGTCCCCGATCGACACCGGCTCCGGCGCCGCAAACAGCATCGCCGTCTCGCTGAACGGCCCCTTCGCCAGCTTGTCGTCAATGATCTTCGAGAAATGGAACCAGAAGTAAAGAAACGTCGACAGCCCCAGCACCAGCACGAACGCCACCCCGCCCAGCAACACCTTCGCCACCGGACCGAATTTCAACCGGCGTGCCTGCACCGCCTTCTTCTCGTCGGATTTTCTGGGTTTGGACGCCACTCGTGATCCCGTCTTCCGGCTTCCATTGTCTCACGAACCCTCCTCAGGGCTCCCGGCCTTCCAACTCCTTCAGCTCTTTCCAGATGTCCTCGTGCACCGTCCATGTCTCCCGCTGCGCCGCCGCCACGTGCGCCTCCGGCGTCGCCAGCGTCCCGTGCCCGTAGGGACAAATCCGCTGCGTTTCCGGTGGACTGAACAGCGCCGCCCGGTCCCAACTCCCGCTTCCCACCGGCATCCGCAACCGCCGCAAACAGACCCGGCACCGCTGCTTCTGATCCCAGATCGCCACGTAAATCAACCCCGCCGCCACCAGCCAAACCCCCAGAAACGCCGCCGTCCACGGCAAATGCTGCGCAAACCGGTTCAGCCGGTACTGCCCCGCCACGATCCCCGGCTCCGGCATCCACACGTTCAACCCCTGCAGCAAGGCCCACACCAGCCCCGCCGCGGCCATCGCCTTCACCGCAAAATATCCCCAGTATTTCCAGTTCTTCAGCACGCTGACTTCTTAGACTCAAACCTGCTCCCGCCGGTTCCGAAATTCCCGCCCTCAAAATGTTACGTCCGGAACAGGTTTCTGACCACGAAAAACGCATTCGCCGGCCTCTCCGCCATCCTCCGCATGAAGTACGGATACCACGCGTCCCCGTAGGGAATGTACAGCCGGACCCGCCACCCCTCCGCCGCCAACTGCTGCTGCAAGTCCCGCCGGATCCCGTACAACATCTGGAACTCAAACCGCTCCGGCCCGATTCCCCGCTCCCGCACATGCTCCAGAATCTGCGCCACCAGAGCCCCGTCGTGCGTCGCGAACGCCGGGTCAACTCCTTCATCCAGAAGCAGTTTCGCCAGCTTCAGATAGTTCGCCCCCACCGCCGCGTGCTCCTGGATCGCCACCTCCGGCGCCTCCTTGTACGCCCCCTTGCACAACCGGACCCGGATCCCGGCCGCGTTCAACCGCCGCACATCCGCCTCGCAACGGTGCAAATACGCCTGCAACACCGCCCGCACCGGACCCGGCATCCCGTGCATCCGCTCCACCAGCGCCAGCGTCCGCTCCGTGTACTCGCTCCCCTCCATGTCCACCTCCACCCGGCTTCCCAACTCCCCCGCCCGCCCGACCAGCGGCTCCACGTTCGCCCAACACTCTTCATCCCCCAAATCGAGCCCAAACTGCGTCAATTTGATCGAAATCGTCGCCGAAAGCCCCTTCTCCGCAATGCTCTTCAACGCCTCCAGCATCGCCTCCCGGGACGCCCGCGCCTCCTCCGCCGATGTCACGTTCTCCCCCAGATGGTCCAGCGTCGCCAGCAAACCCGCCGCCTCCACCTGCCGCGACGCCTCCAGCACGTCGCCCAGTTCCCGCCCCGCCACGAATCTCGAAGTCAGCCGCCCCGCCAGCCGCGAGGTCTCCATCCAGCGCCTCAGCCAGCGCTGCCGGGACAGGAACAAAAAGAGAAGACGCAGCATAGCTCGCCCTTTATCCTCAACTCTATCAGTAGGTTACCAAATCCGCCGCCAGCCTCTCACCCGTCGAACATCGGCCCGCCCCGCCACGCCGGATACCCGTAGCCATGGACATACACAATATCGATGTCCACCGCCCGCAACGCGACGCCTTCCTCCAGCACCTTCCGCCCCTCCGCCCGCAACGCCCCCAGGCACCGGTCGACAATCTCCCGCGCCGTGAACGTCCGCTGCGCGATCCCCTGCTTCTCCGACCACGCGCGGACCACCTGCTCCACCCCGGGATCAGCGCTCCGCCGGTTCCCTTCCCAGTGATACCAGCCCCGGCCGTTCTTCTGGCCCAACCGCCCGGTCTCGCACAGCGCGTCTTCCACCGTTTCCGGCATCCCCGCCTCCTTCCGGATCGCCCGCCCGATGTCCAAACCCGCCAGATCCCCCACCGCCAGCGGGCCCATCGCCAGTCCATAATTCTCAATCGCCTGATCCACCACCCACGGCAGCGCCCCCTCCTGCACACACCGGATCGCCGCCTCCCGGTAGGGTGCAAACATCCGGTTCCCGATGAATCCAAACTTGTTCCCTGCCACCACCGCCACCTTCCTGAGCCGCCGCGCCAGTTCCATCGCCGTCGCGATCACCTCCGGACTCGTCTCCGCCCCCCGGACCACCTCCAGCAACCGCATCACGCTCGCCGGCGAGAAGAAATGCAGCCCCAGAACGTCCCCCGGCCTCCCCGTCGCCCCCGCCAGCGCGTCAATGTCCAGCGTCGACGTGTTCGACGCCAGCAGACACCCCGGCCGCGCCACCCGGTCCATCTCCGCGAACACCCCCCGCTTCACCTCCGGATCCTCGCTCACTGCCTCAATGATCAAATCCGCTTCGCCAAACTCCGTCAGCGCCCTCGCGCCCGTGATCCGTCCCGCCCGCCGCGCCGCCTCCTCCGCCGGCAGGCGCTTGTGCTTCACCGCGTGCTCGTAATGATGCTTCACCCAGTCGAGCGCCGCCCCCAGCGCCGCCGGCGCGGCGTCCGTTATTTGCACCGGCACGCCCGCGTTCGCGAAACACAGCGCGATCCCCCGGCCCATCGTCCCCGCCCCCACGATCGCCGCCCGCCGGATCTCCCTCGGTCGCGTCTCCTTCGGCACGAACGGCAACTTCACCACCTCGCGCTCCCCGAAAAACACGTGGATCATCGCCTTCGCCTGCGGACCCTTCAGCAGCGACTCGAAGATCCTCGCCTCGAACGCCAACCCCTCGTCAAAATCGAAAATATCGGCCGCGCACACCACCTCCAGCGCCGATAAAGGCGCCGCCTGCCCGCGCATCCGCCGCCGCGCCTCCTCCCGGATCATCTCGATCGCCTCTTCCGGGGCCGACTCGATCGTCAGATCCCGCGTCCGCCGCGGCGCCTGCAATGTCCGCGCGTACGCCACCGCCCCGGCCAGCAGATCGCCATCCACCAGAGCATCCACCAGACCCCAGTCCACCGCCTCTTTCGCCGTCACCGGGTTGCCGAACACACACAGTTCCAGCGCCCGCTCCACCCCCACCAGACGCGGCAGCCTTTGCGTCCCGCCCGCCCCGGGAATCAGCCCCAACTTCACTTCGGGCTGACCCAACTGCGTCGACGACGCCGCCACCCGGTAGTGCCCCGCCATCGCCGTCTCCAGGCCCCCGCCCAGCGCCGTCCCATGCAGCGCCATCACCACCGGCTTGGCCGCGTTCTCGATCCGCTCCAGTAGCGGATTCAGGCTCAACATCGGCCGCTCACCCGCCATGATCTTCGGAAACTCGCGGATGTCCGCCCCGGCAATGAATGTCTTGCCCGCCCCGATCACCACCACCGCCCGGACCTCTTCGTCCGCCACCCCCGCCTCCACCCCCTCCACGATGCCTTCCAACACGCCCGGCGACAGTGCGTTCACCGGCGGGTTGTCGATCGTCACCACCAGAACATCCAGATCACGCTTCCAGGTCACGGCATTGCTCATCATGATGGCTCCACTTTGCCATACTACTGTTTTGAAGACCCGGCCGCTCTCCCGTCCCCAACTGACCGCCATGCTCGGGCGGATGCCCTTTAACGACCTGCTGGGCCTCCGCGTCGTTCGCGTCTATCAGGACGGCATCACCATGGAAATGGACGTCACCCCGCGCGTCCACAACATCCTCGGCACCCTCCACGGCGGCGCCACCGCCACCCTCATCGATGCCGCCGTTGGCGTCGCCATCATCGGCCACTTCGGCGGTCAGCGCCAGACCACTACCGTCGACATGAAACTCAACTACCTCCGCCCCGTCGCCGCCGGCAAGGTCCGCGCCCGCTCCCGCTTCATCAAAATGGGGAAAACCCTCGTCGTCAGCAGTTGCGAGGTCAAGGACGCCCACGGCCACCTGATCGCCACCGCCCTCGTCACCTACATGCTGATATGATCCGCCGCGCCATCCTGATCCACGGCGGCGGACCCACCGCCGTCCTCAATGCCTCGCTCGCCGGCCTCGCCCTCGAACTCCGCCGCGCCGGACACTGGTCCCTCCTCGGCGCCCGCTTCGGCTTCGCCGGACTCCTCGCCGAGGACTTCCTCGACCTCGACGCCCCCTCCGAAACCCTTCTCGAGCAGATCGCCCTCGCCCCCGGATCCGCCCTCGGCTCCTCCCGCCATGCTCTCGACGAAGCCGGTTATGAGCAGGCCGTCCGGATCCTCCTCCAGCACGGCATCACCACCGCCTTCCTCAACGGCGGAAACGGCACCATGCGCGCCGCCCGCCATCTCGCCGAAACCGCCGGCGGCCGCCTCCAGGTCATCGGCATCCCCAAAACCATCGACAACGACATCCCCGGCACCGATCACACGCCCGGCTACGGCAGCGTCGCCCGCTTCTTTGCCCACGCCGTCCGCGATGCCGGCGAGGACAACCGCTCTCTGCCCTCCCCCGTCATGGTCGTCGAGACCCTCGGCCGCGATACCGGTTGGGTCACCGCCGCCACCGCCCTCGCCCGCCATTCGCCCGAAGACGCCCCCCACTTGATCTATCTGCCCGAGCAAAAAGTCTCTCTGGAAGCCATTTGTAACGATGTGGAACGCGTTTTTCGACGTCTTGGACGCTGTGTCATCGCCGTTTGCGAAGGCCAACGCGACGAAAACGGCCACCCCTTCGGCGCTGACGTCCAG
>DNFG01000282.1:2831-3399 GCA_003487005.1 Bryobacterales bacterium | reverse complement strand
CCGTGTGCTCCTCCGCCCCCCCCCTCTCCCCACGCCCATCCCCAGCCACCACCACGCCAGCCCGCACCACCCGGCCAGCAACCCCAATCCCGCCGCCCACGCCCCCGGCCTCCGCCACGCCTCCCCCATCGCTTCCACCATCAGCCGCATCATCATTGCACCTCGATCACTTTCGCGTCGCTCGCACTCACATACCCCGGCCGGTACATCGGCTCCACCCGCGCGGGCGGCACCCGGAACACCCCCCGGTTCGTAAATCGCATCAAATACGTGTAATTCTCCCCTCCGGACGGCAAATACGTCGGGAAATACGTCACCCGGTTGTCCCGCAACTCCCGTCTTTCCCCCCACCAGCGCCACCACGGCGGCCGCTCCCCGAACTCGTACACCTCGTCATTCACCACCAGTTCCGCCCCCGCCGGAATCGGATCCTCCACCAGCACATACCGCTGATCCGCCCCCTGCGCCGTCAACCGCACCGCGATCAACTCGCCCGTCCGCACCGGCCCTTCCAGCGCCTCCATCGTGTACACCACCCGCCCATCCCGCCGCTCCGGACGCATCCGGA
>DNFG01000282.1:0-2616 GCA_003487005.1 Bryobacterales bacterium | reverse complement strand
CCCCCCCCCCCCACTCCCCCCGCCCCCCCCATCGTCCCCCCCCCCCCCCCCCCCCGCCGCTCCGGACGCATCCGGAAGTACTCCCGCGTCACCCGCATCTTCCACTCCGCCGGCGCGGTCAACCCGCTCACCCGCCGCCGCGACTCCTCCCGCACCGACCAGTACACCCGCCCTGCTCCCTCCTTCTCCAGCCTCACCAGATACCGCGCCCCGACCTCCACCCCCGTCAGCCGCACTTTCACCGGCTCCCGCCGCAATGCATCCCCCTTCACGAACCGCCGGCTCAGCACCTCCTTCCCGTTCACCGTCACCTTCAGCGCCGACTCCGCATCCAACTCCCCGCTCCGCGCCAGATACGGCGTCAACCCATAAACCACCAGCGCCGTCTGCTTTGTCGACGACCAGTACGGACCCTCGTTCCGGTGCGCCACCAACCACTGCGCCGCCGCCGTCTGCAACCCCCCGTCCCGGTCCAGCGCCGCCAGTAACCGCAGTGCGAACGCCGTCGCTTCCGGCGTCGCGTCCTGCTCGAAATCAAGCATCAGATCCCGCTCCGCCTTCCACCACGCCTCGCCCCCTTCGCGCCGCGCGCTCGCCTCCAGTTGCCGCGCCGCTTCCGCCGCCCGCGCCGCGTCCTTCATCCCGTGCGCCGCCAGTCCTGCCAGCGCCCAGCCCAGTGGCGTGAACTTCTCCCGGCCCGCCCACACCTTCTCCAGTTGCTCCGCCTTCGCCGCCTCCAGTTCCGCCAGTGCGTACAACTGCCACGCCGCCAGATCCGGATGCGCGTCCTTCGCCGGTTCCGCCAGCATCGTCGCCAGTCTCTCGCCGGCCCGTCTCAACCGGTACTCGTTCACCCGGTACCCCGCCCGTTGCGCCTGCCGCAGCCCCGACGCCACGTACGCCGTCATGAAACCATCGCTCGCGTCGCTGTGCCACCACCCCCAGCCCCCGTCGTCATGCTGGAACCCGTACAATCGCTCCAATCCCGCGTTCACCTTCTTCTTCAACTCCACCGGATTTTCCGGCGGAGGCAACTTCAGCGCCTCGAACGCCTCGCTCACCACCACGCTCGGCAAAAACCGCGACATCGTCTGTTCCACGCACCCGTACGGATACCCCGCCAGGTACTCCAATGCCCCAAACAAAGCCCCCGCCACCGAAGGCGTCACCTCGATCTCCAGCGCCCGCGTGTGCCCCAGCGAATCCGCCGGAAACGCTCCCTGCACCGTCCCCGGCGTCGCATCCCGCAGCGCCCCCTGCTCCACCGCCCGCCACTTCAATCCATCCGGCTCCACCGGCAGCGTCAACTCCATCGCGTCCGATTCCTTCACCGACATCGCGCTCGCCACCAGTGTCGCCCGCGCCGCCCCCGCCGGCACTTTGTACCGGTAATCCACCCGTGCCTCCCCCTTGCTCGCGATCTCAACCTCCCGCGCGCCGCCCCCCACCACCGTCAGCGCCGGCGCCTCCATCGTCACCTTCACCTTCGCCGCCCCCTCCAGATAATTCCGCACAATCACCGGAATCGTCACTTCATCGCCTTCCGTCAAAAACCGCGGCGCCGCGATCGTCAACAACAGATTCTTCCGCACAATCGTCTTCTGGACCGCCTGTCCCACCTTCGTGTCCGTCGTGATCCCCCGCGCCGTGGTCCGCCACGTCGTCAACGAATCCGGGAACGTCACCCGCGCCGTCGCCCGTCCCTGCGCGTTCGTCCGCATCTGCGCCACCCAGAACGCCGTGTCCGGAAACTCCTTCCGGACCCGCGCCTCCGCCATCTGCTCCGGCTTCAGTTGCGCCAGTCCCCGCGACGCCATCATCGTCGCCAGTTCCATCCGCCGCTTGCCTGCTTCCCCATAAAAATAGAAATACAGCGACGAATCCGTCTGCACCTGCCGCCATCGCGGCCCATAAAAGACCTTCGTAATATCCCCCTGCATCTCCCGCTTCACCGCATAAATCGCCTCGTCCACCACCCCCACGCTGAATTCCCCCTCCACCGGATTTCCCCGGTAGTCCTTCGCCTCGATGCTGAACGTCGCCGGTTCACCCGGCTGATATTGCGGCTTGTCGCTCGTCACCTCCACCTGAATCTGCTTCTCCACCGCCGGAGCTTTCAATATCTTCGACCCCCGGTACAGCGTGTCCTTGTGGACAAACACCACCTCCGCGAACACATTTGGCGCCCACGAGCCGTCCACCGGCACCTCCAGCGTCTCCGCCGGACCCTTCAAATGCACAAATTTCGCCCAATGCACCCCCTGCGACTCGATCGACACCCACGCGTGCGCCTCCGGCAAACCCGTCGCGATCAACAACCGCGCCGTCTCCCCCGCCTTGTACGACCGCTTGTCCGGAATGATCTGCACCCGCTGCTGCGAACCCCCAAACCACCCCGCCCCGCTGCCCTCCACCCACAACCACGCCGTCCCCTGGATCTCCCGCCCCGCCTTCGACCTCGCATACACCCTCACCTGATAACTCCCGCCCTCCGGCGGCGTGAACTCCACCCCCCCGCGACCGTCCGCCCCCGTCGTCCCCGCCCAACTCCCCAGCACCGTCTGCCTCTCCCCCCCCCCCCACCCACACAGCACCAGTTCCGCCCGGCACCCCCCC
>DNFG01000278.1 GCA_003487005.1 Bryobacterales bacterium | reverse complement strand
CCAGCGCCCATCCTCATCGAGTGCTCCGTCCCGGCATGTACAGACCCGCCATCTTATTGATGCGCGTCAACGGACCCGGTGGCGCCCCGAGCGCCACCAGTTCATCCCGGATGGGCGCCAGTTCCCACACCTCCGGATTCAATTCATGGTTTGCCTTCTCCCAATACGGAAGGTCCCGGACCTTCGCCCAGCCGATCCAGAGCGCCTGCTTCGCGCTCCGCGTCATCGCGTCTTCGGAAATGCCGCTGGGCACATCCGAGAAGAAGGGCGAGAGGCGCAGCGCCTGTTGCGCCTGTCGCGCGTTCTCGACCGGCAGGGATGGCGCGTAGTGATCGTAAAACGCCCGCGCGAAGTCCGAGAGGATCTCCGACCGCAACAGAATCCCAGCCGAAAGGCGGTCGCCGTACTCCTCCGGATTCATGCCGGCCGGCGAGAACCCATTCCCGCTGGCAGACGGGTTCTTCAGGTTCAACTTGTCCAGAAGCGGATCATGCGCCAACGTGTCCACCGCCCGCTTCGAAAGTGCTTTCATCGTGTCGCCAGTCCAGTCGAGAAGGAGTGAGTCGGAGGCGATTATTGCCGCAAGTTCGCCCACGCCGGCCTTCGATTTCGCGCCGTCGGTCAACGTCTTCACGAAACGGTTCGTCAGCGTGCCCGCCACGCCCAGCGTCAGCAGCGAGAGCGTGAAGGTCATCATCTCCGCGTCCCGCTTCTTCCGCGCATCGATGGTCTGCTTCACCTTCGCCAGGACGGCTGCCTGCGACTGAAACGCCTTCCGGTACGAGGTTCGCGTCATGTTGGCAAACCGTTCCCATTTGTTCGTGTACTCGAGGATGTCCATCCGCAAGCCGCCAAGGTAGTGCGATGCTGTCCCGGCCATCGGCTCCAAGTTCCTTTCACCAGATCGTTCCCGAAAACAACGGTCATCTGGATAAACGGAAAACGCCGGCACAATTCGCAGCCGCGGCACTCGCTCACACGAATCGGGTGGAGCCGGGGGACTTCGTTCTATCTCCAGGGTGCGCCGCACGAGAATCGGCGACAGGCAGTTCAGGGGGTGCGGCTCACTCGTCGCGGAGAGTGCGGATGGGATCCAGTCTCATCGCGCGGACGGCGGGCCCGAGGGTGGCGACGGCGGTGCAAAGCACCATGAGTCCGGTGACGGCGGCGAATGTGGCGGTGTCGGTGGGCTGCACTCCGTACAGGAAACCGGAGAGGAGTCTGCCCGCGGCGAAGGCGCAGGCGAGGCCGAGCACGACGCCGCCGAGGGCGACCCTGAGGCCGTGACCGGCGACCAGGGAAAAGATTTGCTGTTTACCGGCGCCGAGGGCGAGCCGGATGCCGAACTCGCGGGTTCGCTGGGCGACGGCGAAGGCGATGATGCCGTGGAGTCCGACGGCCGACAGGAGGAGGGCAAAGACAGCGAAGCAGAGCAGTACGAAGGTCTGAAGCTTCCGGTCGGCGATACCCTCGTCGAGGATCTGATCGAGGGTTTTGATCTGGGTGAGGGGCTGGCTGCTGTCCAACCGGCGGACGGCGGCGCGGATGGCGGCGGTGATGGCTTCAGGATGCATGGATGAGCGGACGGCGAGTGTCATTTCGGTGGAGTTACTGATTTCGAAAGGGATGTAGAACTGAGGGTGGGGGGCTTTGTCGAGCCGGGCCTGGCGGGCGTCGGCGCAGACGCCGACGACGGTGATCCAGGGGGCGCCGGCGCGCTCGCCCATGATGAAGCGCTTGCCGATGGGATCCTCAGCGGGCCAAAACGTGCTGGCCATGGTTTCACTGACGACGGCGACGTGGGCGGCGGAGGCTCCGTCCGCAGCGGTGAGCCAGCGGCCGCGGCGCAGAGGGGTGCGGAGGGTAGCGAAGTAGCCGGGGGTGGTTTCGCGGACTTCCGCGATGGGTTCCTCGGCGGCGCGGGCCGAGCGGCCCTCGATGCGGATGGCATGAATATTGTCTTCGCCGGTGAGAGGCAATTGATTGACGAGTCCGGCGCTCTCGACCATGGGCAGGTTCTGGACGTTGCGCAGCACTTCATTCAAGAAGGCGTGGCGCTGTGTGGGCTCGGGGTATTGATAACGGGGCAGGGGGATGCGCATGGTGAGGACGCCGGCGACCTGGAACCCGCGTTCGGCCTGCATGAGTTGCCAGAAGCTACGGAGGAGCAGGCCCGAGCCGCTGAGCAGCACCATGGAGAGGGAGATCTGGGCGACGACGAGAGCGGTGCGGAGCCGGTGGTGGCCGGCGGTACCGCTGGCGCGGCCGGACTCCTTGAGGGTTCCGGCGAGGTCGACCCGGATGGAGCTCAAGGCGGGCGCGAGGCCGAAGAGGCAGGCGGTGGCGAGCGAAACGAGGATGGCGAAGCCCAGAGAGTGGGAGTCGACGGAGACGGTCTCGAATCGAGGGAGGAGTCCGCCGGCGAGGCTCCTGATGAGATGGACGCCCCAGAGCGCGAGGAGAGCGCCGCCGAGCGCGCCCGCGGCGCCCAAGAGAAGGCTTTCGGCGAGCACCTGCCGGGCGAGGCGCGCAGGCGCGGCGCCAACGGCCGCGCGCAGGGCCATTTCACGGCGGCGAGCAATGGACTGGACCACGAGGAGTCCGGCGACGTTGACGCACGCGACGAGGAGCAGCAGGAGCACGGCGGCGCCGAGCATCAAGATCGCGGGGCGGGTGCGGGCGACCATCTGTTCCCTGTAGGGATTCACGGCCACCTGGAACTCCTTTGCGGCGGCGGGGCTCACCTGGGAATAGAGTCCCAGGGAAAGCGAGGCGAGTTCCTGCTGGGACTGGACGGCAGAAGCGCCGTGCCGGAGGCGGGCGATGGTCCCGATGGAGTGGTTGCCCAGGTTTTTCTTCTCTGCCGGGGAGAGGGCGAGGGGGCGCCAGAATTGGGTTTCCTCGGGGATGCGGCTGTCGGAGACGTGTTCGGAGCCGCGCGGGAAGTTAAAACCGGGGGGCATGACGCCGATGACGGTGAGTTCCGTGTCGTCGACGCGAATCCGCTCGCCGACAATGGAGGGCGATTTCTGGAAGCGGCTCTCCCACAGGCCGTAGCTGAGGACGATGACCCCGTCGCGCCCTGGTACTTCTTCCGCGGCGTCAATGACGCGGCCCATCACGGGGTGGATGCCGAGAGCGCCGAAGACGCCACTGGTGACGCGGGCACCGCGGAGGCGCTCGGCCGGGCCCTCGCCCGCGAAGTTGTGCCGGACGCCCGAGAACAGGCCGACCTGCTCGAGCGAGCGGGCCTGTTCGCGCCAGAGTTGGGCCATCATGGGGCTGGCCGGGATCTCGCGATAACCGAGCATCTGTCGCATCCGTTCGCTGGTTTCCCAGATCAGGGCAAGGCGGTCCGGATCAGGGTAGGGGAGGGGGCGCAGGAGGACGCCGTTAAGGAGGGCGAAGATGGTGGTGGCGGCCCCTATGCCGAGGGCGAGAGTGCCAGCGGCGGCGAGGGTGAACAGCGGGGATTTTCTGAAAACGCGTGCCGCGTGGGTGAAGTCTTGCAGAATGCCGGTTAGCATAGGAGCGCTCCTGACTGGGTAAGACGGATCGCAGGGGCCGGATGTTCTCTTCATTCAGAAAAACGGGTCGCTTTATCGTAATGGATCATATTTGGGCGGCGGCGCCGGGGAGGGGGCGGGGGGTATCGGTCAAGGGTGAAAACGCGGGGTGCGAGTCTGGCGGGAGCGGTGGAGCGGACGGCTTGCCGGAAGAATGCCTGGGCGCCTGGAGGAATGGCCGGGAGACCTGGTCTGGCAGGCCCCCCGGCGGGAGTTGGATCAGAAGTAGAACTTCAAGCCGAACTGGATCTGGCGGGGGTTCTGGACCTGGCTGCCGATGACGCCGAAGCTGGCGGGCGTAGAGAGATTGGCCCCCGGAGGCGCCCACGACACCGTGTTCAGGATGTTGAAGAACTCAGCGCGGAAATCGAAGTAGCGCCGCTCGGAGAGATTGAATTTCTTACCGACCGACAGGTCGAGGTTGAAGAAGCCGGGGCCGCGTTCCGTGCCGATGGAGGAGTTCCCGAAGGAGCCGTCGGCGGGTTGGCCGTAGGGGCACTGGCCGTTGTCGATCCCTGCTGCGCAGAAGAAGGCAGTGCGTTCGGCGGTGGCGATGGGGAGGCCGAACCAATTGTCGACATTCCGCATGGATTCGTTGACGACGAGGGTGCGGTAGCGGTTGGCGCGGACGTTGCCGCGGACGGCCTGGCCGGTGCGGTCGACGGCGCGGACGGTGATGGGGAGGCCGGAGCGGAGGGCCATGTTGTAGTTGAGGTTCCAGCCGCCGAGGAACTGGTTAACGAGGCTATCGTCGATGTTGACCTTCTGGCCCTTGCCGACGGGGAGGTCGTAGGTACCGCCGACGGTGAGGTTATTGCGGACATCGAAGAAGGCGAGGCCGCGGTTGGCGCGGCGGTCGTAGGCATTCTGCCAGTAGGCGCCTTCGCCGGAGGTGAGGCCGCTGCCGTAATAGCCGAGGTTATCGGTGAGGGTCTTGCCGTAGGTGTAGCTGACCATGAAGTCGAGGCCCGCGGCGAACCGGCGGCGAGCCATGACCTGGAGGGAGTGGTAATCCATGGTGGCGGAGGCTTCGGTGAGGGCGATGTTGCCGAGATTGGGAAGGACGTTGATGAGAGGGCGGCGGAGATTGAGATTGGACCAGGTGGAGAAGGGGCCGGACCCGGGCAGGGGCTGATTCGCTTCATGGGGTGCGACGAGGTGGGTGCCTTTCTGAGCGACATAGCCGGCGGAGATGGAGGTGGCGCGATCGAGTTGATATTCGAGGGTGAAGTTGATCTGGGAGGTGGTTTGGGGACGGAGGTTGAGATCCCAGGCGCGGCCCTGGAGTTGAGGGACGACGGTGCCGGCGGGGCGGGGCATATCGAGGCGGAGGTCGGCGGCGACGACGTCGGCGAAGCCGGTGGTGATGGTACCTGGGGTGCGTACGTCGTAGCTGAAGTCGGTTTCGAGGAAGAAGGGGGGATTGAGAGGGAGGCGCAGGTTGGCGCCGGTGCCCTCCATGAAGCTCATGTAGGCGTAACCGCCGCGGACGACGAGTTTGTTGCCGAAGCCGCCGGGGGTCCAGGCGAAGCCGAAGCGAGGCATGAACTGTTTGGCGTAGCCGTTATAGGTGGACCGGCCGAGTCCGCCCTGACCGGGGAAGATGAGTTCGCCGGTGAAGGTGTTGACGTTGACCTGGCGGTCGTTGACCTCGTAGAGAGGCTCCATGTATTCCCAGCGGAGGCCGAAATTGAGGGTGAGGTTTCTGGTGATTTTCCAGTCGTCCTGGACGAAGAGGGCGGAGCGCCAGCTACGGTGGCCCCACATGCCGGTGGCGGCGCCGCGGCCCTTACGGGAGAGCTGGTCGAGGAGAAAATCGCCGTAGGCGAGGCCCGAATAATTGGCGGAGTAGACGAACAGGCCGAGAGCGCCGTTATTACCTGCGTAGTAGCGGTTCTGCTGATAGCGGGTGAATTGGCCGCCCATCTTGAGCAGGTGGCGGCCGCTCTGCCAGGTGAGGTTGTTGTAGTAAATGAATTTATTGTCGGCGGTGTTGCTGATGGTAGCGGCGGAGCCGACGGCGGTGAGGCCGTCGCCGAGCGTGACGGAGCTGAGGCCGGGGATGGCCTGACCACCGGGGATACCGAACGCCTGGTTGCCGTTTTCGCCCAACTGGCCGGACCAGTCGACGGCGGTGTCGTTGATGACGATGCGGGAGAAGGCGGCGCGGGCCTCGTTGACGATGGAGGGGGAGAAGGTGCGGACCCAATTGAGGACGACGGACTGGGTGGGACCTTCCTGGCCACTGGTCATCGAGGTGGGGAGAGCGGCGCGGCTGCCGAAGCTCTCATAGGAGCCGATGGACCAGCGTCCGGAGAGGGAGTCCTTGGCGGAGAGGCGGTAGTCGAGTTTGATATCACCCTGGTGGTTCTTCTGGGTGCTGGCAGTGGATGAGCCGTAGTTGTTGGTTTGCCCGAGGGCACCCACGCCGGGCTGATTGGGGAGCGGATAGAGTGCGGGATCGCCGAAGAGCTTGCGGGCCACGGGATTGACGATGCGCGACTGGGGGATCTGTTTATTGGGAAAAGCGACGCCGGTTGTTGGATCGACGACGACGTTGGGGAAAGCGCTGAGATCCCCGTCGCGCCAGGCCTGCGGGGCGACGGTGGCGTTGCCGGGGCCGCCGGCGCGCTGTTCGGTACCTTCGTAATCGACGAAGAAGAACGCCTTATCGGACTTGATGGGGCCGCCGAGGGTGCCGCCGAAAATGTTGCGTTTGAAGCCGGTGCGTGTGGCGGTGGCCGCACTGCGATTGCGGAAGAAGCCGTTGGCGTCGAGTTTATCGTTTCTCAGGAAGTGGAAGAGGTTGCCACGAAATTCATTGGTGCCACTTTTGAGGGTCATCATCACGGTGGCGCCGCCGGCGTTGCCGTAGTCCGCGGCGGCATTGCCGGTGAGGACTTTGACTTCTTCCAGGGCGTCGACGTTGGGGGAGTAGCCGACGCGGTTATCGATGGAGTCGTTGACGTCGACGCCGTCGAGCATGAAGTTATTGGTTTGCTCGCGGTTTCCATTCACGTAGGGGCGGGCGCCAAAGCGGTTGTTCATCCCCTCGGGGTTTGGCGAAACGGAACCGGGCACGAGGAGCGTGAGGGAGACGAAGTTCCTGCTTTTGAGGGGCAGGGCCGTGAGTTTGGTTGAGGTCAGGGTATCGCCCGTCTGTGTCGATTCGGACTGGAGAACGGGGGCGACGCCGGTGACCTCGACGGTCTGAACGGATTCGCCGATCTCAAGGGCTGCGTCGACGCGGCTGACCTGGTTCCCGAGGATTCTGAGATCGCTAATCGTGGCGGTCTTGAATCCGGACATTTCCACTGTCAGTTTGTATGCGCCGGGAGGGAGAAAGAGGATGCTGTAGATGCCTGCGTCGTTGGACGCGCCGGTATAGCTGATGTTCGTGGCGCTATTCGTTGCCGATATCCTTGCGCCAGGGACTACCGCACCAGTCGGATCCGTCACCGTCCCAGTGATCGAACCTGTGATTGTCTGGGCCTCGGCAACACTGCAGGCGAGGCACACCATCAGCGCGAAAGCGCAGGATTGGAACAGTTTATTCTGTGTCATTTCGAGGGAACCACCATCTGGCTGAGGGTAGATCCACTTGAAAGAGGGTGTCAAGCCTTTTTACGCGATTTAATGTATGGATTACTTACCGGCTATCCGGGGATAGAATAGCGAATACGTTTTGCTTTTCGTTTGCCCTGATTTGAGTGCGGGCGCACGAACGAAACGCAAGGTTTCGCAGGACGGAGTGCGGTTACTGGGTGGGAGGGGCCGGAATGGTGGTCATGGAGACGGCATTGGGGAGGATCCGGCAGGCGGCCACTTCGGTCACGCGCCACGCGTTGCCGGACTGCCTGGTGGACAGGAGAACGTCAAAGCCGGGAGATTCCCTGAGACTGGAGACGCCGATGGCGGAAGCGAGGGTGGAGGCGGACTGAGGAGAAAGGACGAATTCGCCCGCGGCCTCGGTGTTGGGTTGGGAATTTCCTGCGATGAGGAGGACGAGGCCGCTGCGCGAGAGGTTGGGCAGGCAGGCGACCTGGGCGAAAGAGTGGCGGGAGGTGCCGGGGGGTACCACGCCTGTTCACCATCCTGCGGGGCAGAATTCTTCCAGCCGCGCTGCGGGCCGCGAAACTGATTGTCGTAGAGGAAGTTCAGGTGGGGTTCGAAGACGCTGACCCAGGGGTTCGCGGCGACCGAACCGAGAAAGATGTAGTTGCCCGAGCGAAGGTCGCGGAGTTGGATGTCCCGGCTCTGCAGAAAGTGGAAGCGTTGTGCATGTTGGGGAAAGTCGCGGAGGGCGCGAAGGGCGATGGAGGCATCGCCGATGTTGAGGAGTTCGCGGGTGACGAGGGAGCGCCAGTGATCCGGATCCAGGCCGGAGGGGACGCGATCGGGGTCGAAGGCGAGGCGGGAGCGATAGTCTTCAAAGGAGATCCGCTGCTTCGTGAGGCTCTGGATGAGGTTGACGACGGAGTCGGAGGGGACGAAGTGGACAGGGCCGGTGGTTGAATTGAGAAAGTGTTCGAGGACGGAGTGACTGGAGGGGGGTGGGGCTTGCGCGGAGACGGGTGGAGTAGCGGGACGGAGGTGTGCGCCGAGCAGGAAAGAGGTGGCGGCGACGGCGACGAAGGCGAGGAGGATGAGGAGGGTGCGAGGGGGAAGAGCCGAGCAGGAAAGAGGTGGCGGCGACGGCGACGAAGGCGAGGAGGATGAGGAGGGTGCGAGGGGGAAG
>DNFG01000365.1 GCA_003487005.1 Bryobacterales bacterium | reverse complement strand
TCGGCGCCTTCCTCGCCGTCGCCGTCCGCGCCGCCTGGCGCGCCCGCGCCCTCTGGAGCGGCCACCTCGACATGATCCTCGTCATGGGCGCGCTGGGCGGTTTCGGCATGCTCCTCGGTACCTGGGCCGACGCCCGCTTCGCCCCCTCCCTCGTGGGAGTTCCCTGCCCGATGCACACCCGCGCCGACGGCGGCCTCTTCACCTGGATGACCGGCCTGATGCTGCTCTTCGCCGTCCCGCCCGGCGTCGCCTGGTCCCGGTGTCTCGACCGCTACCGGAACCACCGGCCCGCCCTCTGGGCTGCTGTCGCCCTCGATACCGCCGGCATGCTCGCCGGCATGATCGCCTTCGGCCTCTGGTTCGCCGATCCCTTCTCCCTCCTCGTCGCGTCCGGCACCGCCGGCATGCACCTGGCCATGCTGGTGGGGATGCTCGCCGGGATGGCCGCGGCCATGCCGGTTCGCGATTGGGCCGCCGAACGGCTGGCACTGCTGCTTCCCGCCGGACGCCTCGGTTAGTCCGCCGGCTCTTCAGCACCGGGTGCTTTCACGGCTGGGCTAGACTTGTCGCATGGAGATCCCTGCGTTTCAAGTGGATGCTTTCACCGCGAACCTGTTCGGCGGAAACCCGGCAATGGTCTGCCCGTTGGAGGAATGGCTGCCGGACGACACGCTGCAGGCCATCGCAATGGAGAACAATCTGTCGGAGACCGCCTTTCTGGTGAAACAGGGCGACGGCTACCACCTCCGCTGGTTCACTCCGGCGGTGGAGGTGGACCTGTGCGGGCACGCCACGCTGGCGTCAGCGTTTGTCGTGTTTCAGTTCCTGGAGCCGCGCCGGGAGGAGGTGACCTTCGCGACCGCGAGCGGCCCTCTGACTGTAGTTCGCGACGGCGCCCGGCTGGCCATGGACTTTCCGGCGCGCCCGCCAGAGCCGGTGGAGCCCTGTTTCGGTCTGATCGAAGCGCTGGGCGCGCAACCGGTCGAGGTGCTGGCGGCGCGGGATTACCTGGTGGTTTACGAAGACGAGGACGTCGTCCGAGGCCTCGAACCCGACATGCGCGCCCTCCTGGACATCGACCTCTTCGCGGTCATCGTCACGGCGCCGGGCCGCCGCGCGGACTTTGTTTCTCGATTCTTCGCCCCGGCGAAGGGAGTGGACGAAGATCCGGTGACCGGATCGGCGCACTGTACGCTCGTTCCCTACTGGGCGAAGAGGCTGCGAAAGTCGCATTTGCAGGCCAGACAGGTCTCGCTGCGCGGTGGGACGCTTTACTGTGAACACCGGGGAGACCGGGTGACCATGGCCGGCGAGGCGGCCCTCTTTCTCAAGGGGCAGATTATTCTGCCCTAGAGAATCATTTGCAGGCTGGCTGAGGTCAGAAGACCCGGCTAAAAGATCTTTTCGGATTCCAGTTGACAATGAATTGCATAGTGGACTTTAATGGTCCTAGATTCTATGTCTCAACGTCCCCAGCTCACCATCCTGCCGCCCAGGTCCTTCGACAATGCCCGCCAGCCAGTCCGTCTGACCTGTCTGCGCTGTGACCGCGAACAGCAACTGAGCCTGCCCTGCCGGAACGAGCTGACGCGGTGTTTGCGGCTGAACATGGGTTTCGAGGTGAAGGTGGCAGTGCTGGAATTGACGGGCTACTGCAGCGAGTGCCAGGGGCAAATGGTGAAGGCGATGAACCGGAGGGCGCATTGACCAGGCCGGGTTCGCTGTGGAAGCACGCGCTGCTGTTGAGCGCTTCGGTGATGGGGCAGGCGGCGGTGCTGTTCTTTCTGACATCGGGATGGTGGTGGCGCTAAATTAGGACTTGACTCTGTACCGCACTCCGGACTTTATTCTGGACACACAGAAAGGAGCTTGCGATGGAACAGACACAAAACACGAACAAGTGCTGTGACAAGTGCATCTGCCCCGGGCCTTGCGGTGACAATTGCGACCCGAAGTGCGAGTGCGGCTGCCCGTGTTGCCAGTAGTCGATAGCAGGTAACCATGGCCAAGCCCCGGACCATCAGCCGCGCGGCGCGCGAGGCGGAAGTATCCGTCGAGACCATCCGTTATTACGAGCGGATGGGGCTTCTCGCGCGCCGGCGCGGGCCGGGCTACCGGATTTACACCGACGAGGAGATCGCGACGCTGCGCCTGATCCGGCGGAGCCAGCGCTTCGGATTCACCCTGAGCGAGATTCGGGAACTGATCGCGCTGCTGAGCAGCGACGCGGCGACGTGCGACGACGTTTGTGTGCGCGCGGAGCGAAAACTGAACGAAATCGAGGCCAAAATGCGCGAATTGAGCGCGATTCGCGACCTGTTGAAGCAATCTCTGGCGTGCCGGAACGAGCAGCGGCGGGCACGGGAGTGCACGATGCTGGCGGGCGATCAGTAGAGGTCCGGTTCGCCGGGGGGGCGGGTCTTCCAGCGGCGGTGGATCCAGAGCCATTGATCGGGATGGGCCCGGATGGCGTCTTCAAGGACGTGATGGACGGCCTGGGTGTCGGCGAGGGCGTCGCCGGTCATCGGCACGGGCGGGTAGAACTTGAGGACATGGCGGCGGGCGGCTTCATCCCAGAGGGCGAAACCGGGGATGACGGCGGCGCCTGTCCGGTGGGCGAGACGGGCGAAACCGGCGTCAACACAGGCTTTGCGGCCGAAGAAGTCGATGAAAACACCGCGGCCGGCGGCGACGTTCTGGTCAATCAGAATGCCGGCGGCCTCGTTGCGGTGGAGGGCTTCGACGAGGGCGCGAAGGAAGTCGCGGCGGCCGAGGATGCGATTGCCGGAGAGGGCGCGGTAGCGGGTGGAGAGGGCGTCGAGGAGGGGGTTATCGAGGGGGCGGACAACAAAGCTCATCGGGGCGGCCATCAGGGCGTGGGTAAAGGCGCTGAGTTCCCAGTTGCCGAGGTGGCCGGTGGCGAACAGGACGCCGCGGCCGCGGCTTAAAGCCTCTTCAAAGTGCGAAAAACCGTCATAAACGATCCATTCGTGCACGTTTTCGCGCGTGATTCGCGGGAAGTGAGCGGTGGCGGCGAGGACGCGGCCGAGCGAGCGGAAGCAGCCGTCGATGATGGGGGCGGGGTCGGCTTCGGGGAGCGCGAGTTCGAGATTGCGGAAGGCGACGCGGCGGAGGCGGGGGACGGCGCGGTCGAGCAGGCGCATCCAGCGTCCGGCGGTGTGCATGGCGTCTTCGGGGGACTGGCGGGCGAGGGAGCGCAGGGCGGCGCGCACCGCCAGGTGTTCGAGTTGATTGCGGAACGCGGATCGCCGGGCCAAGAGAGCTATTCTATCCAGCCGCCGCCAAGGACGGTATCGCCATCGTAGAGGACGGCGGCCTGTCCGGGCGTGACGGCGCGCTGGGGCGAATCGAAGCGAACCTCGACGCGGGCCGGGTCGGCGGT
>DNFG01000043.1:457-6727 GCA_003487005.1 Bryobacterales bacterium | reverse complement strand
AGCGCAGCAGCATCGCTTGCCTCCCGGCCGGATTCCAGCCCCAGATTGGTTTGGAGATTGACTCTACCACAACATTGCGGCGGGTGGAACCCGGTGAAATATCTAACTTGGATGCCGGGGCGGGCAGTTGGATGCAGCGAAGTGGGGAATGGTCGTATTCTGGGCGGTGGAGGTCTTTGTATTCCATGAAACGATATTTGCCAATCCTGGCCGCTCTCCTGGCAGCGCCGGCCGTGGCCGCCGAACCGACGATCGCGGTGGTGGGGCTGGTCCATTCCCATGTCTGGGGCCATTTGAACAAGATGATCAAGAATGAGCCCGCCAGGCTGGTGGGTGTGGCCGAGACAGTGCCCGAGTTGATCGCGGAGGCGAAGAAGCGCGGGGTCAACGACGACCTGTTCCACGCGGACTGGCGGAAGATGCTGGACGAGAAGAAGCCGCTGATGGTGTGGGCGTTCGTCGAGAATAACCGGCACCGGGAGATCGTTGAGTTCTGTGCGCCCCGGAAGATTCATGTGTTGTTCGAGAAGCCTCTGGCCTCGACGTACAAAGACGCGGTGGCAATCCGGGATCTGGCGAAGAAACATGGGATCCAGATTCTGACGAACTACCAGATGGCATGGTGGCCATCGAATTACGCGGCGAAGAAACTGGCGGAGCAGGGTGCGCTGGGGGAGGTATTCCGGGTGCGCGGGGTGGTGGGCCATGGCGGGCCGGGCGGGCCGACGGGACTGAACAAGTACTTTTTCGAATGGTTGACGGATCCGGTGAAGAACGGCGCCGGGGCGCTGGTGGACTTCGGGTGCTACAACGCGCTGTGGTCGTTGTGGTACCTGGGGCGGCCGGAATCGGTGTTTGCGCACGCGAATCAGCTTCGTCCGGCGGAGTTTCCGAAGGTGGAAGACAATTCGGTGATGATGCTGAACTACAAGAAGGGAGTGGCGCTGCTGGAAGGCAGTTGGGATCTGCCGCGGAGTTTCCAGGATCTCGAGGTATTCGGCCGGCAGGGGAGCCTGTACATGACGCGGGCGGCTGTGGAGTACCGCAAAGGGCGGGGAGCGGCGGAGAATGTGCCGCTGGAAGCGCTGCCGGCGGGCTACGAAGAGCCGATCGCGGCGATGATCAAGCAGATCGAGACCGGCAAGGAGGCGTCGCCGCTGACGTCGATCGACCTGAACGCGGGCGTGGTGGAGATTCTGGACGCGGCGAAGGAGTCGATCCGGACGGGGCGGGCGGTGCGGCTGAAGTAGGGGTTCCGAAGGAAGAAAAGGCGCCGTTTGGGGGTCCAAACGGCGCCTTTTTGTATGGTTGAAGCGGTTCTATTGGGCCAGCCGGAGGATTTCCGAGGCGACGCGGACGAAGGCGTAGTTGAGTTCAGTGGGCGTTGGGGCGTAGACGTAAAGCCCGGTGGGGCGGGCGTCGTCAAAGATGGGGCTGGTGGGATCGTTGGCCATGCGGCGATTGATCTCGTGGTTCACGTCACCGAGGCCGATGACGTAAATGACGGGGTTGAGGCTGACGTCGCTGCGGATGCGGGAGGCGGCGCTGTCGGCGGCGTTGAGGGCGGCGCGGGTGAGCGAGCGGGGGACGTCGATGCGGATCTTGCCGACGTAGGGGCCGGAACTGAACTGCATGACGCCGGGGAAGTCCATGAAGCCGCGGGTGGAGTTGCCGTAGGCGTCGGTATCGGGCAGGTAGGCGACATCGCGGCGGACACCGGTCCAACTGTTGCTGACGGCCGTGGTGGCGGCGCAATCGTCGAGTCCGGAGACGAGGGTGGTGCCGGCATCGGTGAGCGAGGAATCCTCTGGGCGAATGGGGCCGACGGTGGCGCCGGTGTTGAGGGTGTCCTGGTCGCCGGCGGCTTGAGTGACGACGCCGAGGCGGGTTGGGGGATTAAAGTTGGGATTCCAGTTGGGTGAGGAGTAATTGGTATAGCTGCTGCAGGAGGAGTTATTGCAGCGCATATTGTAGTAGTGATAGGGCGGCGAACTGGTGCTGCCCTGGCGGCAGGGACTGGGGAGCATCGAGTAGGTGGTGGCGTAGTTCGGATAGCCGGTTTGCCAGCGTGTGTTTATATTGCGGGTGGTGGTCGTGGTGGTGGAGTCTGTCCGAATGCCGCCGCCGTAGCGGGAGTCGGTGATGCGACGGTAGGGGAGGTCGGCGGTGACGCCGTTGGGCCAGCCGTCGGTGAACAGAACGATCAGATTGAGGGCGCCGGGTTCATCGATGGCCTGGAGGAGTTCATAGGCTTTCCAGGCGGCCATGGCGGTGGAGGTGCCGCCCTGACAGGTCATGGAGCCAAGCCGGCTGGGCATGGAGGAAGAGCCTCCGGACTTGAAGTTCATGGAAGGGGAGAATCCGATGTGGTAGCCGCTGCCGAAAGCGACGAAGCCGAGGCGGTCACGGCCCTCGGCGAACATGTTGGTGAAGGTGGTGGCGGCGTTCTTCATCACGGCGCAGGGGGAGGAGGCGGTGGCGGCGTTGCCCATGGAACCGGAGCGGTCCAGGACCATGACGAGATTGACGTCGCGGCGGGAGGCGCGGCCGAGAGCATTGATGCGGGTGGAGGAGAACCCGAGCCAGCGCATGAAGTACTGGGGGGCGTTGATGGCGGCGTTGACGGTGACGGTGCGGGTGCGGAAGGCGGTTTCAGCGACAGTGACGTTCACCGAGTGGTTGGAGGTGTTGTAGGCGTTATTGGGGAAATTGGCGCGGAAGAAGTCGAGGGCGCGCTGGCGAGCCTCGTTTTCCTGCTCGGCGAGGGTCATGCCGACGTTGAGGGAGCGGGCGGCGGCGATGGCGGCGGCGTCGGCGGCGGTGGAGAGTTTGGCCTTGAGAGCGTAGAGCAGGACCGCATCGAGAGCGAGGCCGGCGACGGGAACGAGGACGAAGAGCATGACCGCGGTGAGCATGATGGCGATACCCCGCTCGCGGCGTCGGGAACCGGGGATGCGTTTGGGCTGAGGCATGGTGGGTAGCTCCACGGAGATGGGTTAGAAGATGGCCCGGGAATAGACGTCGTTGCCGATGCCCGAGGAAGTGAGATTGATGCCGGCGCCCCGGAAGAGGCCTTCGGCGACAAAGGCGAACTGGCCGGAGTTGAGCGTGAGCACGCTGCCGAAATTGGTGGCGCGGACAGAAGTATCCCTGTAGATGTCGTAGGTATTGCCGCTGGAATCGAGGCTGGTATTGGAGGGGGTGCCGTAATCGGAGGCCCGGAGCGAGGGATTGCCGACGACGACGCGGTTGGTGATGACGTACTGGCCACGGTTGGCGCAATCGGCGAGGGAAACGCCGGCGCCGGTGCAGTCGTCGTCGCTCAGGTAGGTGACCTTGCTGAGGATAATGACGCCATCGCCGCCGTCCCGGGTCATGCGGAGACCGATGGCGAGGCGGACGAGGATGTCCTGATTGGAGGGGAGGGTGAAATCGACGAAGCGGGCATACATGTGTCCGGCGTCGCGGACGACCTGGGTGACGCGGACGCTCTGATTCAAATTCATGCCGAGGGTGAAGGTGCCGAGCAGCAGGGGGGTGAGAAAGAGGGCGACCGCGGCGAATTCGACGATGGTGTTGCCACGCTGGGGGCGGCGCCGGATTCCGGGCCGGGAGGGGGAGGCGGAAAGTGATTGGGTCGTCAACATACGTTCATCCTCAGGAGGGGGAACCTGTGCGGCAGGGGGGCGAGGCGCCGCCGGGCAGGCCCTCCATCCGGTCACTGGAGCGGACGAGCATGCTCAGCGGGGTATTGGTGCGCCAAAGCGGGGCGATCCAGCCCCAGGAGTAGCCCTCGACCGAGACTTCGACGATGTTGCCTGGGTCATTATTGCCCGAGGGGCTGAGAGTTTCGGGCAAGAAGTAGCGGATCTGGATCTTTTCGCGGTTGGCTTCACTGCGGAGGAAGTTCAGAGAGTTATGAACGACGACGTTCTTGATGGAATCGTCGTGGCAGAATCCGGGCTGGGTTTGAAAGGTGACAGCGTAGCGGACGCCCTCGCGGACGGCGTGCTGGAGCGTGGATTTAACGAAGATGGCGAGGCTGAAGTCGATGATGGCGAACATCAGGGCAAACAGCGGGAGAATAATGAGCGCGCTCTCGACCATGGCGTTGCCGCGCTGGCGGCGCCGGCGTGGGAAGACGGATTGCGGCGGCATGGGATACCCTCTCACAACTAAAAGGTTACGGGGAGCGGGCGCGGAATTCGATCAGGGGAAGACCTTAGACTGCAAAGCAGTTTGCTGGTCTTTCGGGGATCGAGTGGCTGGCGGGTTTGGCGGAGGGCGCTAGGGGAAAGCCCCGAGATCAGGAGGGGCGGCGGGTGCGCCGCAGGAGCAGGAGGCCGGCGATGGCGAGTCCGGCGGCGATCCACTGGGTCCAGGTGAGGGGTCCCGAGAAGGGGAGAGCCTGGTCGTGTTCGCGGAAGAACTCGACGAAGATGCGGGCGGCCGAATAGGTCAGAAGATAGATTCCCAGGATGCGGCCCGGGGGGTGGGGACGGGTGGATGCGAACCAGGTGAGGGCGGCGACGAGGGCGGTGAGGGCGGCTTCGTAGAGTTGGGTGGGATGGAGAGGGACGTTCAGAGGGACGCCGGTGAGGGCATGGGCGTCGGGGTTGGTGAAAGTGACGGCCCAGGGGCGGGAGCACGAGGCGCCCCAGCAGCAGCCAGCGGCAAAGCAGCCGAGGCGGCCGATGGCGTGGCCGAGGGCGACGGCGGGGGCGAGGGCGTCGGCGATGGGGAGGAAGGGGAGGCGGTGGTGACGCAAGTAGAAGAAAGCAAAGGCGAGAGCAGCGAGGAAGCCGCCGTGATAGACCCCGGCGGACAGGAGGGTATCGAAGGAGAGGAGGGCGGAGGGGTGGTTCCAGTAGAAGTCCGCGTTGAGGGCGAACATGAGGAGTTTGGCGCCGGCGAGGCCGGCGAGGGCACAGTAGATGGCGAGATCGGCGACTTTATCGGGGTTGAGGCCGGCGCGGCGGGCGAGGCGGCCGGCGAGCCAGAGTCCGGCGATGAAGCCGAGGGCGACGAAGAGGCCGTAGGAGGGGAGGTAGAAGTCGCCGATGGTGATGATTTTGGGGAACACGGGTCTAGAAGGGTCTCCTGGCGGCGACGATGAGGGTGCCGCCGTTGATTTCGGGGCGGAAGAGTTCGATTTCTATGTCGTTGAAGCCGGTTTTTTTGAGGATTTTGCCGTAGTCCTGGGGAGAAGGGCGATAGTAGGCGTCGAGTTCGCGCGCGGGTTCGGCGGCGCCGCCGAGGGAGGCGGCGAAGCGTCCGCCGGGGCGGAGGAAGTGGAAGAGGCGCCAGGCGGCGTCCTTGGGGGGATGGATCCAGTGGAGGGAGGCGTGGGCGAGGATGGCGTCGAAGGGGGCGGGCGGGTTCCAGGCGAGGAAATCGGCTTCGACGAAGGAGCAGTGGGGGTAGGCGAGGCGGGCCTGTTCGAGGAGGGCGGGGAGGAGGTCGATGCCCGTGGGGCGGGCGCCGGCGTCGGCGAGACGGGCGGTGCTCTGGCCCATGCCGCAGCCGAGGTCGAGGATGGACTCGCCGGGTTGGGGTTCGAGGATATCGAGGAGGAGGCTGAGGGTATCCAAACTACAGATGGTACAGCATGCCGTAGACGATGACGCCGGTGATGGAGACGTAGAGCCAGAGGGGGAGGGTGATGCGGGCGAGTTTGCGGTGGCGGTCGAGTTGATTTTTCCAGGCGCGGTAGAGGGTGATGAGGGCCATGGGGGTGATGGCGGCGGCGAGGATGATGTGGGAGATGAGGATGACAAAGTAAACGGTGCGAATGGGGCCGGTACCGGTAAATTTCACACTGCCGACGTGGTAGTGGTAAACGAGATAAGAGACCAGGAAGACGGTGGAGGTGAGGAAAGCGGCGAGCATGGTCCGTTTGTGGGCTTCGAAATCGCGGCGTTTGATGAGGAACCAGCCACGGATAAGCAGGAGGGTGGCGATGGAGTTGAGGCCGGCGTTGACGGAGGGGAGGATGGAGTAGTCCATGGCTTAGAGGATTTCGCTGCGCAGTTTTCTGATGTCTTCGAGCAGTTGGGGGATGGCGTTGGTGGTGGAGGTGTCGTAATAGGCGCGGATCCGCATTTTGCGGTCGATGAGGGCGAAGCGGGAGGAGTGTTCGAGGCTGCCGCCGACTTCGGCGAGGTGGAAGGTATTGGAAGACAGGATGCGGAGGGCGTCCGGGGGGCCGGTGAGGAAGCGCCAGCGGGCGGGGATGGCCTTGTAGCGGCGGGCGGAGGCGGGGGGGGGGGG
>DNFG01000043.1:0-204 GCA_003487005.1 Bryobacterales bacterium | reverse complement strand
GGGATGGCCTTGTAGCGGCGGGCGTAGGCGGTGAGGACTTCGGGGGTGTCGTTGGCGGGGTCGATGGTGAAGGAGAGGAGGCGGATGTCGTTGAGATCGAGGGTGGCCTGCTGGACTTCGCGCATCTGGACGGACATGCGGGGGCAGGGGCCGTTGCAGGTGGTGAAGAAGAAGTCGGCGACCCAGACGTTGCCTTCGAGTTGG
>DNFG01000420.1:668-13179 GCA_003487005.1 Bryobacterales bacterium | reverse complement strand
ACGCCGGTGGCACGGTCGTCTACACTGGCAGCGCTACCGTCAGCAACAACGCCTGGAGCATCCCCGGTGTCGACCTGTCGGCCTTGCCCGACGGCGCCAGCTACACCGTCACCGCCAGCGTCACGGACGCCGCCGGCAATGCAGCCACTCCGGCGACCAGGCCGGTCAGCACCCGGCGCCCGTCAGTCCCAGACACAGAAAGAAAGACCAAATTGCTCGGCGCATAGTGTATTCCGCATTCTAAACTGAGAGAGACCTGATGCGAAACCAACGCCCCCTGCGCTACAAGGATGCCGGCGTCAACATCGACGAAGCCGATCGCGCCGTTTCCCTGATTAAACAGTCCGCCCGAAAGACTTTCACTCCCCGCGTCCTCACCGACATCGGCAGCTTCGGCGCGGGCTACCGCCTCGCCGGCTACAAACGCCCCGTGCTGATCTCCTCCGCCGATGGCGTCGGCACCAAACTCAAAGTCGCCTTCCTCGCCGGCAGGCACGACACCATCGGCCAGTGCCTCGTCAACCATTGCGTTAACGATATCGCTGTCCAGGGCGCCGCCCCTCTCTTCTTCCTCGATTACTTCGCGGTCGGCAAACTCGAGGCCGCCGTCGCCGGGCAGGTCGCCACCGGTCTCGCCAAGGCCTGCTCCGAAAACGGTTGCTCGCTCATCGGCGGCGAGACCGCCGAAATGCCCGGCCTCTATTCCGCAGGTGAATATGATCTCGCCGGCTTCATCGTCGGCTGCGTCGAGCGCTCCTCCCTGCTCACCGGCAAGAAGATCGCACCCGGCCATCTGCTGCTCGGCCTCCCGTCCACCGGACTCCACACCAACGGCTATTCCCTCGCCCGCAAACTCTTCTTCGAAGTCGCCGGCTACAAGGTGAACACCTACATCCCCGAACTCGACGCCACCGCCGCCGAGGAACTCCTCAAGGTCCACCGCAGCTACCTGAAACCCATTCAAACCCTGATGAAGGCCGGCCTGCTCGACGGCGCCGCCCACATCACCGGCGGCGGCATCACCGACAACCTCCCCAGGATCCTCCCCGCCGGTTGCGCCGCCGAGATCCAGACCGGCTCCTGGCCTGTCTTGCCGGTCTTCGAACTGCTCCGCCGCCTTGGCAATGTGCCCGTGGACGACTGGCGCCGGACCTTCAATCTCGGCATCGGCATGATTCTGGCCGTCCCCGAAGCTAAAGCGCCCAAAGCCACCCGCGCCCTCAAGCGCCTCAAACAGCCCTGGTTCGAGATCGGCCGCGTCGTTCGCCAGAAACGCGGCTCCACGGAACGGGTCATCTACCGGTGAAACGCCTCGCTATCCTCGTTTCCGGCCGCGGGTCCAATTTCGAGGCCATCGCCCGCGCCATCCGCGAAGGCCGCCTCGATGCCCGAATCAGCCTCGTCCTTTCAAACCGGGCCGACGCAAAAGCTCTCGAAACCGCCGCGTCCTTCGGCCTCCCCCATCATTGCCTGCCGTCACAGGGTGTCGCCACGGACGAGTGGGCCAGGCAGGCCGTCGATTTACTCACCCCGCTGGACATCGATCTCATCTGCCTCGCCGGCTTCATGCGGCGCGTCGGGCAACCCCTCCTCGACGCCTTCGCCGGACGCATTCTGAATATCCACCCCTCGCTCCTGCCGGCCTTTCCCGGTCTGGATGTCCAGCAGCAGGCCCTGGACTACGGCGTCAAATTCTCCGGCTGCACGGTTCACTTCGTCGACGCCGGCCTCGATACCGGACCCATCGTCGCTCAGGCCAGCGTCCCCGTTCTCGATTCGGACACCGCGCAAACCCTGGCCGCACGGATTCTGGTCGAGGAGCATCGCATTTATTACCAGGCAATTGCGCTCGTTCTCTCCGGACGCTACCGGATTGAAGGCCGCCGCGTCCGCCCGGCGTGAGTGGACCTCACCCCCCTGGCTGATATTCGGGCTGCGACTGGAGAGTCTGAAGCAGAATGGCCGCCGCCTGCTGGCTCGCGACCTTCTTGGAAGAACCTTCGCCCGTGGCCGTCAGGTCCTTCCCGATCCGGGCCTCCACCGTGAATATCTTGGAGTGCTCGGGACCCTTCTCCTGAACGATCGAATACCGCGGAATCGGCAGGCGCAGCGCCTGGGCCAACTCCTGCAGTTCGCTCTTCGCGTCGAGTGGCACGGGCGCAAGCAAACTCCCCGCGCCCGGCGCAGCGCTCAATACAAACCGGTCCACGAACTCCCGGCACGGCTCCAGTCCGCCATCCAGGTGGATCGCCGCAATCAGCGCCTCCAGGGCATTCGCGAGCAGCGCGGGCTTCACGCGGCCCCGGTTCATCTCCTCCCCGCGCCCCAGCAGCAGGTAGGCGCCCAGATCCAGCGCCAGCGCCACTTCGGCCAGGTGGGATGCACTCACAACGTGGCCCTTCAGCCGCGACAGCTTGCCTTCCGGATAGGCGGGAAACGCATGATAGAGCGATTCGCTGGCCAGAAATCCAAGGATTGCGTCGCCCAGGAATTCAAGCTGTTCGTTGTCGTCGAGCGGCGAGAAGGGACCCGTGCCATTGTCTGAAAGGTAGGACTTGTGCGTCAGGGCGCGCTGGAGGAGCGCCGGATCGCGGAATGAGTATCCGGTCCGGCGCTCGAGTTCTTCCAACGGTGCGGGCATGGACAAGCGGGTTCTACTGGCCTGCCTTCAGCTTGTTAATGATGAGCTTTTCCTCGGTTGCCGCTTTGCGGACCTGCGGATGTACATTCTCCGCCGCGAGAACCTTCTCGATCACGGCGAGCGCCTCGTCCAGCTTCTTGTCCTGCCGGAGGCAATTCGCCTGCCGGACCTGTACCGCGGGATCCACCTGGATGGACATGCTCGCCGCCTGGCCGAAACTCTCCGCGCAGGCATCGTATTTCTTCCGCGCCAGCGCGGCCAGCCCCAGCGCCTCGTGACCTTGGGCGATGAAGTCCTTCTTGCCCGCTTCCCACTGCTCATCCGTGGCATCCGGATTCGGCTTCGGCGCCGTCGATACCATCTGAATCGCGTCTTTCGCCAGCTTCTCCGCACGGCCCAGCTTTTCTTCCTTGTCCAGGTCGAATTCGCGGGTCTGCTGCGCCAAAGCCTGGGCTAGCAGCAGCATCGCGCCATAATTCTGCTTGTCGAAATCGAGGGCCCTCTCCGAATACACAATCATGTTTGCGGAATCGCCGAGGTCCCGGGCCGAGAAGGCAGCCAGGTAGAACGCCGTGGCCTTGAATTCGGTGTCGGCGAATCCGGTGATCAGCGCCATGGCGGCGTCGATTCGTTCCTTCGGCCCGGGGGCCTGGAACATGGCCATGATGGCTTCCACTTCCTTCTGCGACTTGGGCTGGGGCTGTTTCGGGTTGGTGGACTGGGCCAGCGTCAGACCGGCGCAGGCCGCGAGCCCAAGAATCAGGGTCAGGATGGATTTACGGGACATAGTGCTCCTCATTGGGGAAGCCGGGCAAGTTCTGACTGCGCGGCTTTGCGGGCGCCATCACTGACGCCGTCGACGGCCAGGGCCGCCTCATAGTGGCGGCGGGCCGCCTCAACATCGGGTTCGGTCGTCGCCATGGCGAACCGGGCCAGGTAAATGTGCGCCCAGCCTTTCTCAAACGCCTCCGGCGTCGATTCCAGCGTCTTCTGGAAGAATTCCAGCGCCCGCTCGGGGTCTTTCTCGAGCGCGGCGATCCGCGCCAGGCCAAACCACGCCTTCGCGTGGGTCCCCGGCACCGGCGTCTCGCGCAACACACCCTGGAATAGCGCCCGGGCGCCGGCGAAGTCCCGCTTCTGATACAGTTCTTCTGCCGCCGCCAGACTCTTCTCCATCTCGTTCATGGGAGGGGGTTCCGGCGCCTTCGGTTTCACCACTCGCTGCTGCTCTTTCGAGGCAAACTGCACCCGCGCGATCCGCTCGTCTTCCTTTCGGAGATCGATCTGGTCGAACAGCGCCGGCACATACAGCCGGAAGGCCTGCTCCTGCTTCTCGTAACCAGCCAGAGCCTCGTAAAAATATGCCGCCAGGATGAATCCCTCGCTCATCGCCTGCTCCACATGACGGACGCCCAGCGTCCGGTCAATTCGCGCCTCCACCGCCTTCACCAGGCTCATCCCGGCCAGCAGCACGAAATCATTCTTGTAAGCTTCGTTCAGGATCGGTGATGCATGCGCCAGATCGCCAAGCCCCCGCTTCGGCTCGAGATTCTGCTGATACCGGATGGCCAGTGGATCCAGCAGGTAATGCAGATACGCGTGACGGACTTCCTCCACCCGCGTGCGCGGACCGTGCGTCACGACGACATAATAATCATCTGCAAACGAACGCGTCTGCACCTGATTCGGCGCACCCAGAAGGTCGATGATCACCTGGAACCGCCGCCCGGCCATGCCGCTGGTCGGATTCCGGAGGTACATGTTCGCTTCAAACAACGCCTTCGTGATCGGAGCGTGGTATCGTTCGATCGCCTCGTCGAACGCAGGCTGCGACCGCTGCCACAGATCCTCAATCCCCGCTTCCTCGTAGAACTCCGCCAGCAGCGGGCTCAACCCCTCGAACACGATCGTGTCCGGCGGCATCCGGTTCGGAGAAAACCTGGGCTTGAACGACGGCGGCCCCTCGATCGAGAGCGCGTATGAGATGTACTGACTGAGCTCCGCATTCCAGTTCCATGCCCGGCGCGCCTGAAAAAGAGACTTCAGACGCTCCAGCGACGCGGGTTTGCGCGCCAGAACCGCCTCGCGGACCGCCTTGCGCAGTGGATGGTTCGACGGAGAGTCGAGTTCGGCGTCGTAACCGGCCGCATTGATGGCGGCGAGCACCGTAAACAGGGTCAGGTTGGCGTCCAACTGGTTCCCCTGCGGGGCGCCCTGCGCGCGAAGAAGCGGTGTCGGACTGAGCATCAATCCGGCGGCCAGCACAAAGGTGAGCGGACGCAAGTACACTTGCTCCCAGTTTAGCCGATTACACCGATGAGACTCAGCACCAGGAGATTGGAACTTTAGTTCCAAATCTACAATGGGTTGCGGGGAAACGGGGCTTCCCGGTATTCTGGGACGACGTGAATTCAGGTGAGCCTCGGGCCGGGCATGGGCGCGGTCCGGATCGATTGGAAGGGCGACCACCCCAGGAAGAGACTGCGGATTCGACTATGAGCACGACACGAACTCAGATCATGTTGCTGATGCTGGCACTGGCGTTGCTGGCAGCGCCGGCGGCAGCTCAAATGGGCGGCTTCGGAGGATTCGGCACCATGAGCGGGTCGATGCTCAATGTCGGTTCCCCCAATACCGCGGGCGCCGAGCGCTTCTCTATTTATCCTTGGCTCATGATGTCCGGCAACTACTCCACATCCGTTCAACCCCAGCCGGATGGCACTGACGTCAGAAGGAGCTTTTACGGCGCCATGGGCGGCTACGGCCTCGGGGGACGGAAATCCTGGTACCGGACTTCCCTGGGCGTCAACTTCTCGGGTATGTACCGCCCGAAGTGGGGAGCAGCCCCCCGGAGCTTCAGCGCCAATACCCTGTCCCTCGGCCTTTCCCATCTGGCAGGCCCCAGAACACGCGTTTCCGCGGGCCTGTCCACCGGCTACAGTAATGGCGGAATGGGCTTTGGCGCCGGTATGGTCGGCGGCGGCCTCGCCATGCCGTTTGGCTCTGGAGCCTTCATGCGCGCCGGACAGGTCGATCTCGGCAACCCGAACGAAAACGGCATCGTGGACAACGAACTCTTCGATGTCGGGACTCTGTTTGGCGGGTTGACCGTCGGCGTCGTCCATCAAGTGGGACAGCGCTGGAATGTGGGCGCAGGCGGCGGCACCTTCCTCACCCGGCGCCGCTACGCGGGCCTCCGCGAAATGCAGGGATTCTCCGGCTACGGCATGTCGTCCTTCATGATCGACCGGACTTCTTCTCTCGGCGTTCAGTACGCCGAACAGCACTTCTCCTACCGCGGACTGTTCGGCAACAACCGGGCGCAATCCACCAGCATCTTCTACCACAAACAGCTCAGTACCACCGTCTCGACGGGCGCTTCGATGGGCGCGTTCCGGTTTACCTCCAGGTTCATCGGACAGGTGGCCGTGGACCCGGCTCTCCAGGAACTGCTCGGCGGGTTCTCCTCGTTCGAGGTTCAGGAGGTCGACAGGATCGGGTTCATGGGCAACGCCTTCATCTCCAAGGTCTTTCCCGTCGGGTCGCTCTCGGCCGCCTACCTCCGCGGCGTGACGCCCGGTAACGGAGTGCTGCTGGCCTCGCGCCGCGACCAGGGTTCCCTGACCTTCGGCAGCGGCCTGCCAGGTGGCTTCTCGGCCGGGCTCATGGCCATGTATGGACGTACTGCCAGTATGCAGCAGGCCGGATTGGTTTCTTCCAACTGGATGGGCTCGGGAACGATCGGGCGGCGGCTCGGAGCCGGGTTTTCGACCATGTTCTCCGCCGGCTACCGGGAATTCTCCGTGGGCACCGGCGTCCCGGTCGCCGCCAGATTCATCAATGTGGGTCTGACCTGGACGCCCCGGGATGCCGTCCTGGTCTTCTAGCCCTTGCAGGCCGGAGTGTCTGCGGTGAACGAGTGGCGGGTTCGGGAATTCACGCCTGGAGATGAGCTGGCCTGGGACCGCTTTGTCCGCGCCCACCATCGAGGTTCCCCCTTTCATCTCATGGCCTGGCGGCGATGCCTCCAGGAGACCTTCGGCTACCTGCCCAAATACCTGATCGCCGAACGGGCCGGCGCGTGGGGCGCCGTGCTGCCCCTGTTCGAATGCCGGGGCTGGTTCAGCGGAAAAGCCTGGATCTCCACTCCTTTTGCGGTCTACGGCGGCGCCCTATCCGTCGATCCGGACGCCGCCGCCACCCTCGCCGCCGACCTCCGCCGCCGGGCCGCAGCGGCCGAAGTCCAGTTCGTCGACCTGCGCAACGGCTGGGAGGACCAACGCCTCGGCTTCACCCCAGTCGACCGCTACGTCACCTTCACCCAGGCCCTCCAGTGCCCGGATCAGGAACAACTGCTCGCCGAACTGCCCAAAAAAACACGCAATATGGTCCGGAAAGCACTCAAAACCCCGTTCCGGGCCGAGCGCGGCGGCCGTGATTGGGCCCGGTTCGCCCAATTCCACGGTCAGACACTCCGCCGGTTGGGCACCCCCAGCTTCCCTGATCACCACTTCCGCCGGATTGTCGACTACTTCGGCGGCGAGGCCGAGCTTTTTGAACTCTGGCACGGGGATCAACTCGCCGCCGCCAGCCTCAACTTCATTTACGCCGGCTCGGCACACATCTACTACGCCGGCGCGGATCCCCGCTTCAACTCGCTCGCGGCCAACTACGCCATGTATAACGACCACTTGCTCAACGCGGCGGCGCGGGGCCTCACCGAGTTCGATTTCGGACGCTGCAAACTCGGAGCAGGCACCTTTGAGTTCAAGAAACACTGGGCCACTCAAATGCGGGCGCTCCCTTACGAAATGCTGCTCGTCAAGAGAACGGCACTACCCGACCTGACCCCGAAGAACCCGAAGTTCTCTCTCGCCATCGAGATTTGGCGCAGGCTCCCCCTCTGGCTGACCCGGCGGCTGGGACCGGTCCTGGTGAAACAGTTCCCCTGAGAAGGAGCACGGATGCGCACAGCTAACCAATGTCTCCCGTTTTCAATGATTTGGCCGCAGGATAAGCGCTCGTGACCCGGCCCGAAGTCCTCTTCCTGTCCCACTGCGTCCCCTGGCCTCCGGACAAGGGGGAGAAGATCCGCGCCTGGAATACACTGCGGGCCGCTGCGGCCGAATCCGAGGTTCATCTGGCCTGCCTCGCGGCGAACCGTGAAGAAACGGCGGTGCCTGCAGAACTGCGGTCGCTCTGCCGGACGGTCACCATCTTTCCCCGCCACTACGGTCGCGACCTCGCCCGGGCCGGCCTGCGCTTTCTGCTGACGGGCGCCTGCCTGAATGAGGAGTTCTACCGGCACCCAGCCCTTGCCCGTGCCGTCCGCCGGCTGGCGGCCGAACGGCCCCTGCGCGCAGCGGTCGTCTCCACCGTCGTGATGGCCCCTTACGTCCCCTCCGGTCTGCCGGTTGTGATGGATTTGATCGATGTCGACTCCGAAAAGTGGTTTCAGTACGCGGAAACGCGCTTCCCGGGCCCTCTTTTTCGCCTCGAAGCGCGCCGGATGCGGGACCGGGAGAAGACCTGGGGCCGCCGGGCGAAAGCAAATCTCCTGACAACCCGCGCCGAAGCCGACCTCTTCCTCTCCTTTGCCCCGGATGCGGCGGCCGAAGTGATCGAAAATGGCATCGACACGGACTGGTTCGACCCGCAAAAGGTGGCCCCGGTCCTGCCAGGTCGCCTCTATGTCACTTTCTGCGGCTCCATGGACTACTACCCGAACGCCGAGGCGGCAGCCTGGTTCGCCCGGGAAGTCCTGCCCCTCTGGCGAATCAAGCGCCCGGAGGCCGAGTTTGTCATCGTCGGCCGGAACCCGGGACCGTCCGTCCGCGCCCTCGCCGGACTGCCCGGCGTGACCGTCACCGGAAGCGTGCCGGACGTCCGGCCCTTCCTTCGCGGCGCCGTCGCCCAGGTGACCCCGCTGCGGATCGCCCGGGGCATCCAGAACAAAGTACTCGAAGCGCTTGCCTTCGGCTTGCCCGTGCTGGGCTCGCCCGCCGTCGCACGGACGTTCGGACCAGACACCCCCCTCGGCCTGATCCCCTGCTCCGGGCCCGAGGATTATCTGGCCGCACTGGAAAACCCGCCCGCGCTTCATCCGGAGGCGATCCGCGACGCCGTCGCCCTACGGTTTCAGTGGGACCGCAATCTGGAAGTGCTGAGAGCCGCCCTCCGGCGCACCCTCGGCGAAAAAGCAGGCGGCGGGCCGGACTGTTATGCTAATGATTAATTTCTGCCTGATTTGGTGCCGGAAATGAGCGAAAACACTGTGATTTCAACCGAACAAGACTCTTCTTCTCTGCCCCCCGCCGCCCAGCGGTTGATTGAGGCCATCCGGAACAAGACCGCCCGCCTGGGCGTCGTCGGCCTCGGCTACGTCGGCTTGCCTCTTGCCGTCGAATTCGCCGCCGAGGGCTATTCCGTCACCGGCATCGACGTGTCCGAACCAAAGGTCACTGAGCTCAATTCCGGCAGCAGCTATATCCAGGATGTGCCCACTGCCCAGGTCGGCCCCCTCGTTGCCTCCGGCAAACTCAAGGCAACCACGGATTTTTCCGTGATCCGGGATCTCGACACCGTGAATATCTGTGTGCCGACGCCCCTGCGCAAGACCAAGGACCCGGACATGAGCTACATCGACGCAGCCTGCCGGGAAATCGCGCAGTATCTGCATCCAGGCATGCTGATCGTCCTGGAATCAACAACATACCCGGGCACCACCGACGAATTCGTGCTGCCGATGCTCGAGAGGTCCGGCCTGAAGGTGGGCGTCGACTTCTTCCTCTGCTTCTCACCCGAGCGCGTCGACCCCGGCAACCCGCAATTCCAGACGCGGAACATCCCCAAAGTCGTCGGCGGCATCACCCCAGCCTGTACCGAAGTGGCCCGGACTTTCTATAGCCAGGCCCTCGATCACGTCGTTCCCGTGGGTTCGACCCGGGTCGCGGAGATGGTCAAACTGCTCGAAAATACCTTCCGGATGATCAACATTGGCCTCGTGAACGAGATGGCCCTGATGTGCGACCGGATGGGCATCAACGTCTGGGAAGTCATCGACGCCGCGGCGACGAAACCTTTTGGTTTCATGCCGTTCTACCCGGGACCCGGACTGGGCGGGCACTGTATTCCGATCGATCCGTTCTATCTGAGCTGGAAAACGAAACAGGCGGGTATCGAGGCGCGGTTCATCGAACTCGCCGGGTATATCAACGGGCAGATGCCTCATTTTGTCGTCGACAAGGTCCAGAACGCGCTGAATGACGTCGCCAAACCGCTGAAGGGCTCGCGGGTCCACGTGATGGGCGTCAGCTACAAACGGGATATCGACGACGTGCGCGAATCCCCGGCGCTGGACATCATGATGCTGCTCGAACGGCGCGGCGCGACCGTCAGCTACAGCGATCCGTTCGTCCCGGAACTTCGGGTCGACGACCGGGCGTGGCAGGCGAGCGACGTCGCGGAGGCGTCGGCCGCGGCCGATTGCGTGCTCATCGTGACGGACCACAAGTTGTTCGATTACAAAGAGTTGGAGCGAGTGTCGAAGATGATCGTGGACACCCGGAACGCCATGAAAGGCATCGTGTCCGACAAAGTGATCCGGCTCTAGCTTCCCGATTGCGCTAAACTGGACGCAAACAAAAGGCGAAAGAGGCGTCCATGAATCTCAGTCTTGATTTCCCAGACCCGCGCAAGGGCGAGTCCGGCGACGTCGCCGACGCTCTCGAAGTGATCGCGCGCGGTGACCTCGAAGGGGCGGTCGCGCGGCTCAAGGCCTGGATGGAAGAGCCTGAGTCTCCCATCCGGGCCATCAGGCATCAACCCGCGCGCGCCGGCGTTTTCGAACCGATGCCGGAGGGGGTGCCGGATCAACTGCGGGCCGTGCTGGCGGAACGCGGCATCGAGAGCCTCTACAGCCACCAGGCGCAAAGCTACGCCGCCCTGAAGGCGGGCGCGAACGTCGTCGTGGTCACGCCCACCGCGAGCGGAAAAACCCTCTGCTACAACCTGCCGGTGCTCGAAAAGCTCCTGGAAGACCCCGAAGCCCGCGCTTTGTACCTGTTTCCCACCAAAGCGCTGGCCGAGGACCAGTTGCACGAGTTTCATGCCATCGTCGAGGCGATGGGCTCGGGCATCCGGGCGTTTACCTACGACGGCGACACCCCCCAGGACGCCCGCAAACAGATCCGCGAACGCGCAAACGTGGTGCTGACGAACCCGGACATGCTCCACGCCGGGATTCTCCCCCATCACACGAAGTGGGCGAAGGCGTTCGAGAACCTGCGCTACATCGTCATCGACGAGTTGCACACCTACCGGGGCGTCTATGGAAGCCACCTCGCGAATGTGCTGCGCCGGATCGCGCGAATCTGCGCTTTTTATGGCGCCAAACCGCAGTTTGTGTGCTGTTCAGCGACGATTGCGAACCCGAAACCGCTGGCCGAAGCCCTGACCGGGGAGTCCTTCGCGTTGGTGGACCAGAACGGCGCGCCGGCGGGCGAGCGCTACTTCGTCTTCTACAATCCCCCGGTGGTGAACCGCCAACTCGGCATCCGCCGCGGCTATCTGAACGAAACCCGGCGCATCGCCACCGAACTGCTCGGACGGGGGCAGCAAACGCTAGTCTTCGCCAACAACCGTCTGGCGACCGAGGTGTTGCTCAAGTACCTGAAAGACAAGTGCGACCGGCCGGAAGGCAGCGTCCGGGGCTACCGCGGCGGCTATCTGCCGCGTGAACGGCGGGAGATCGAACGCGGTTTGCGCGAAGGCACCATCCGCTGCGTGGTGTCCACCAATGCGCTCGAACTGGGGATCGACATCGGGTCGCTTGACGTGGTGGTGATGGCCGGCTACCCGGGCACGATCGCCTCGACTTGGCAGCGCGCCGGGCGCGCCGGGCGGCGTCAGGGTCCGTCGATGTCGCTGATGGTGGCGTCGTCGGCGCCACTGGACCAGTACATCGTCGAACACCCGGAGTACTTCTTCGAAAGCCCGCCCGAACAGGCCCATATCAACGCGGATAACCTCGAAATCCTGGTCAATCACCTCAAATGCGCAGCCTTTGAACTCCCACTGGAGGAGGGTGAACGCTTCGGGATGCACCGGGTGGAAGAGTTGAGCGCGTTCCTGGAGGAGTTGGGGGTGGTGCACAAGTCCGCCGGGCGCTGGCACTGGATCTCGGATACATACCCGGCCGACGCGATCAGTCTGCGGTCAGTGACGAGCGACAATTTCGTGGTCATCGACCAGACCCAGGCGGAGAAAGTGATCGCCACGGTCGCGTTTCCGGCGGCGCTGGTCGAACTGCACGAGAAGGCGATCTATCTGCACGAAGCGCGGCAGTATCAGGTCGAGCGGATGGACTACGGACAGCGGAAAGCCTGGGTCCGGCAGATCGAGTGCGACTACTTCACCGATGCGATCGATTACACGGAAGTGAAGGCCCTGGAAGAGTTTGGCGGCGAAGCGATGGGCGAAGCGCGGGCGCTGCACGGCGAAGTGCGCGTCAACCGGCAGATTGTCGGGTTCAAGAAGGTGAAGTTCTACACCATGGAGAACGTCGGGGCGGGGGCGCTGTCTCTGCCGGAGCAGGAAATGCACACGACTTCGTGCTGGTTCCACTTCCCGCCGAAGTTCTTCGAAGCGCTGCCCGAACTGACGCCGACGGACCGGCTCAACGCATTGACCGGATTGAGCCACGCGCTGCGGACGGTGGCCTCGCTGCTGCTGATGTGCGACCCGCGGGACCTCGGCGTGGCCGTAACCGAGCAGAGCGGCGAAGCGGCGACAGGCTTCGAGCCGAATCTGCATTTGTACGACAACTATCCGGGCGGCATCGGAAAAAGCGCGCCGCTGCATCACATGCCC
>DNFG01000420.1:0-407 GCA_003487005.1 Bryobacterales bacterium | reverse complement strand
CGCCGCTGCATCACATGCGCGAGCAACTGCTGATGGGGGCGCGCGATTTGATTGGAATGTGCCCTTGCGAGGACGGCTGTCCGGGTTGCACGGGTCCGGCGGGCGAAACCGGCGCGGGAGCGAAGAAGGCAGCCCTGGAGATTCTGCGGCTGCTCACAGAACCTGGCGCTTGTCTCCCAGACGGCGGGTGATCTTTTCGCGGTCGAGGAACTCAAGCAGCGGGATGGCGTATTTGCGGGAAACGCCGGTCCAATCCTTGAATTCGGGCACGGCGAAGGTCTGTCCTTTGCGCGTGGCGAGGGCGGATTTGAGCTGATCCAGGGCTTCGGTGTGGTAGTAGAGGTCCTGACTGACCCGAATCAGGCGTTTCTGGCGGAGCAGGATCTGGACGATGGCGCGGGCGCGAT